>NZ_JCAIJG010000046.1:0-24342 GCF_059735615.1 Desulfosporosinus sp. Tol-M2 | reverse complement strand
GGGGTTTTTGCACTAGAATCACAATTATACTACCGTTTAAATATTTGTAAACATTTTAGCGAAAATGGTATGCTCCCTTAGAGGTAGACAGATAAAATAATAAAAATCTGTTACTGGAAAAAGAGCATTGAATGCCGTTAGCTGAAGCCTGACACTTGCATACATCTATCATTATTATGATATAATATTAACATATATAGTGATAAAGGAGAATGATTATGCCTACAATCAAACCTATTTCCGACTTAAGAAATAATTTCAATCAAATATCTGAAATCTGTCACAATGATGGTGAGCCAGTCTTTATCACCAAGAATGGTCAGGGCGATCTTGTTGTTATGAGCATGGCCTTATACGAAAAACAACAAGCTCTCTTAGACCTCTATCAAAAACTTGGTGAAGCCGAAGCTCAAAGCAATTCAGGCGTTGAACGGATTTCCCATAAAGACTTAATGAAAGCTTTGAGGAAAAAGGTTAATGGATAAGAAGTATCACGTTGAGTATCTTCCAATCGCCAAAGAAGATTTATTCGGCATATTCGGGTATATTCAGATTGATGATCCTTCAGCTGCACAGAGCTTTCTTGATCAAGTAGACGATGCAATTTCTAGACTCGAGACCTTTCCCTATATGGGGTCAGTTCCGAAAGATATTCGACTCATGCATCTAAATTATCGTGTTCTAATAATAGGAAATTACCTTGTCTTCTATGTTGTACTAGGTGAAATAATTGAGATCAGGAGAATCCTTCACGGAAAAAGACAATTCAGCTTCTTGATATAGCTCCGAAAGCCAGATTTCAGCTAACGTTTCGCACGAACGTTTTCGCCATTCCCGCAGCGTCATATACATTCATATTTTCTAAGTTGCGGGAATGGACGTGTTATAGGACGTTATCACCTTAAGATAATGCTTGAGCAAAGATTGCACAATAATCTATTTTCGCATATAATATGAATGTGAGAAATTCATATTTTCTACAGTGAGGTGATTATCATGTTAACTGAAATTAGAAGTAGATCCCAAATAACTATTCCATCTGAAATTATTAAGAAACTAAATCTAAAACAAGGTGATACTTTAGATGTTGATATTGAAGGTGATCAAATTGTCCTTCGTCCAGTTATTGCAATCCCTAAAGATCAAGCATATTTTTGGACGAAAGAATGGCAATCTGAAGAAAAACAAGTTCAGTCTGATATTGAAAACAACAAAATAAACTTTGCCAAATCAAAAGATGAGTTATTTGAGGATCTTGGCCTATGAGGTTCTATTATTCAGACCTCTTTAAGGAAAAAGTAAAACTATTAAATCCAAATGTTAAGGAGGCTTTAAAAGGCAAGCTTGAATTAATGGTTCAAAACCCCAAACACCCTTCACTCAGAACCAAGAAAATTAAAGGATCCTCTGATATTTATGAAGCAAGCATTACGATGAATTATCGAATGACATGGCAATATTATCAAGATGGTATCCTTCTTAGAAATGTCGGCGAGCATGATAAGACTCTAAAAGATCCCTAACGACTTAAAATTAAGCTCCGAAATGATAATGTCAGATTTACGTCCCGTGAATTCCCGAAGTCTGGTTACTACGTTCATATTCTCTTAGATTTTGGGAACACTCTGTTGTACTAAACCGCTGCGCGGTGGCTTTTGAAACCATACTTTACTTAGTTTCATGATATCATCTTTTCAGTTTAATCCTATTAAATTTGAAAGGATGATTTTTTATGTCTCAGCACTCCCAAGCTCTGTCATCTCATCTTCAAGCTATGAAGTTCGAGATGGAACTTCGAGGCTATTCTCCACAAACACAGAGTCATTATCTCTGTCATCTAAGGCAACTTGAAAAGTACACTAATAAGCCTGCCCTCCAAGTATCCCCTGATGAACTCAAACAATTTCTTCATCATCGAATTAAGTTAGGCATTAGCTACAGTAATATCAATATTTCCTGCAATGCGTTTAAAATCTTTTTCAACAAAGTACTCAGTTACAACTGGTCAGACGACGTTATTATCCGTCCTAAACGACCTAAATCGCTTCCCCACGTTCTTTCCAAAGACGAGATTCTTTCCATTATGGATCAGGTACTTTATCTTAAACATAAAACGATTCTCTTAACCACGTATTCTTCAGGCCTACGCATTAGCGAAACGCTTAATCTCCGCATCTCAGACATTGATTCGAAGAATATGTTGATCCGGGTTAATCATGGTAAAGGCAACAAGGATCGTTTTACAATTCTGTCCCATGAAAACCTTAAAATGCTCAGGCTCTACTGGAGATTTTACAAACCTACTGACTTGCTTTTCCCTGGTCTCGTTGAAGGTAAACCCATAGCCGCTACGGGCATTCAACATGTCTTTAAAGTGGCTAAAGACAAGGCTGGTATCACAAAACCCGCGACGGTCCATACGTTGCGCCATTATGTAGAGCCCCAGATTATGGAGAGTATAACACAAAAATCTCCTAGAACAGCTTAATTTATGTGAAAACACTCCCCATAATTTTTTACTCGCATAGTGAATTTAACCATCTCATTAAGTTGCCGTCTTCCTCCCAGTTTGGTAGTCCGTGAGGCACTAAATCCGGATACGCATTTTCAATAGCTTTGCGTTTCATCTCACTGTCTGCCCGGGCATATATTTCGGTTGTTGAACAATCACTATGACCAAGGAAATCCCGGATATATATCAAGTTAACTCCTGATTGAAGCAAATGCATGCTTTTGCTATGCCGGAATATATGGGGTGTGACTGGGAATCGAACACTAAAGTCACTGCTGTTTTTTGCTTCTTTTACGTATTTATTGATGATATAAGATATTCCCCAACGAGATAATTTTTGGCGTTTCTGGTTAACAAATAAGAAATTTTCAACATCTGCCATGCCTGAACAGCTTTTTCGAGTATCCAGATAGGAACTAAGCAGTGTTTTGGTGTTACTCATAATTGGAACCTGACGAATCTTGCTTCCCTTTCCATGCAGAGTGATGACTGCAGGGTCCATAAGGCGGATATCTTTAACTTTTAGATTGATGAGTTCGTCAACTCGTGCCGCTGTGTCATAGAGCACTGACAAAAGAACCAAATCGCGGAATCCATCCTTTGTGGAACTATCCGGTTGGGATAAAATAATCCGCATCTCATCGCCAGTCAGATAGGATACTAAGTGCTTTGGGCTTTTCTTGTTTGGAATCGCTAATATCTTTTGGGTTTCATAGAGGTTTTCCGGAAATTCTTTCTGGGTATATCGGCAGAAGGAATGAATAACGGCCAATCGATGATTCCTGGTAGGTATGGAACAGCCTCGCGCTGTCTCAATCCATTCTAAGAAGCCCAGTACAAGTTCCTTAGTAAGCTGAGCCATCGTAATTCTCTCAGGAGCTAGTCCTTTGCAGGTTTCACAGTAGGTAAGGAACAGCTTGAATGTATCCCTGTAGGCAGCAATCGTATGGGAGCTTACGTTTTTCTGACCGGGAAGGTACTGAGAGAGGAACCCGGTAAGGTATCTCGGGAAGTCACTTTCCCTCATATTTGCCGTCCCCCGTTCGGAATAACATATCCAAATTCCGCTTCCGTTCGGCTGATCAGATCAGGATACAAGTCTGCTGTAAGCCTCAAATAATATTGGGTTCCCCGAAAATCGGTATGTCCCATATAGGCTGCTAGATAGGGCAGGACTGTCATAAGTTCCGCACCGGAGAGTACCCATTTTTTTAGACAACAGACAGCGAAGGTATGGCGAAGGTCGTGAACCCTTGGCCCGGCGGACGTATGCGGAATGTCCGCCATAAGCAGATAATCCCGAAAACGACGGTAAACGGCACTTTTATCTGTTCTGTTTCCAGTCATACTGGGAAACAAGAAGGAGTCGTCCTTATTGAACCTGTGGTACGTATCCAGCAGAAGCTGTATTCGTTTGGCCAGACTCTGTGCAATAGGGACAAACCGATCTTTATTATTCTTGGCATGACGAATGACGAGTACATTTTTCTCAATGTCGGTGTCCTTAAGCTGCAGGTTCAGTGCTTCTGAGACTCGTAAACCACTTCCATACAGAAGACGGAACAGTACCGGATCCAGCACGTTGCGGTTGTTTGTTCCTTCCAAGGGGTAGGCATCCACTGCCATAAAGAACTTATGCAACTGCTTTTTCGTAAATATATAAGGAATATGAGAATTCCTCTTCATGGAGGCGGATTTAATTATGGGTATATGAACTGAATATCCATGCCTGCTAAGGAATTTGGCAAAATCCCTCATAAGGATTTCCTTTTTGTAGTGAGTACATGGTTTTTCAAATTCACCATAGATATAGCGGTCTAGCATCGGCTTTGTAAGATGGATTCCGCTGTATCCGTTGTAATAGCAGTAAGCATCAAATCGTTCCAATTCTCTAGTCTGTTTCTTGTACTTGAAGTTAGTCATTTTTTTCTCCTGGATGAATGTACGGAGAAAGTCCTTCAAGTCACTTTTCCATTCATAGATTCTTCTCATAGGCTCACCTCATCCGGATCAAGAGCACATCGGCGAAGGCCTGAAAGATCAATCTTTAAATGGAGGCTTGTTGTATTTATGTTCTGGTGGCCAAGCGTCTCGGAAATAACAGGGAGCGTTGCATTGCTCTCCAGCATATTCCTTGCTAGCGTGCTTCGCAACGAATGCAGTCCGCAGTGGACATCGAGAGGTATATTCAGCCCAGCCTTGACCATGTAACGATGCAATTCTCTGTGGAAACTTTCGTTCTCACCAAAGGCGTCGAATGGTGCCCGATGGCGAACAAATACCCTATCGCTTGAGGTCTGGGGACGTCCGTTCTTTAGGTAATCAATGATCGCCCAGCCAATATCCTCAAGAAGAGGAAGCTCAAGCGGCCGCTTCGTTTTCTGCATACTGATGCTTATGGTCTTCCGTTTCCAGTTGAGGCTAGAAAGCCTCAATCCGCGAAGGTCGCTGACACGCAATCCGAGCCGGACAACTATCAACAGAATGGCATAATCCCGTTTTCCTTTTGGATCTGCCCGATCAACTGCCCCTAGCAGTTTCTTCACATCTTCGGTGTTCCATGAATAAGGAATAAATGCATTGCGCATCGTCCTAACTCGAGGCAGGGATTTAGAGAGGTCTTCCTTTGTAAATGCCTGCTGATACAGGAAGAAGAGGTAATTACGCATAACATACAGGATAGTGCTTACATATTTAGGTTTTGCGGTGCTGTAATTTCCTGGAAATTTTGTGACCTCAGAAGGAGTAATATCTAAGGAGCTCTTAATATTTTCGTCATTAAGGAAATAAAGAAACTTATGTAAGATATTATTATTGCTCACGATGGTCGAGCCAGCGTAATGACGTTCTTCATAGGATTCCTGGAAAAGAAGGTATTCTTCGTTAAAACCTTCTGGACACTGAAAGTCGGAAATCTTTGACCGCATGTAGAAGGATATGCTCCCGGTCTTCATGTATACGAGTAGGTTCTGGACCGGTTTCATAAATATATTGGTCTTCCTGTCACCTCGCCCATAAAAACCGTCCATTGATGTTCCGGTACGGTTACGCACATACTCAAGGCCGACTTCCTCATTCAATGTTACGTAATTATTGGATTGCATGAACCTGAGGAGGCCATTATACACGCCCCGATGAACCTTGAGAGTAGTTAACGCATACCCTTGCTTTTCCTGAAGTAAAAGCACTTGATCCATAATCTGTTTCAAATCGAGTAGTTCATCCATAATAATCATCCTTTCTTTTCTAGTTAGGATGATTATGAAGTATTATGGTAAGTGATCCAATAAAAAAGACCTACAATTGGTCAAATCATAACAACACTCTCCATAATCTGGGGCTCTACATAATGGCGATTATGGGGAGCTCTCCATAAACGCCATAGTTTTGCCTCACATCTTCTTGAAAATAATACTGACACAACGCATCGATTCAAATTCTTATGGGACATAACAATATTTCAACGACCTCTAAATATATCCATCTTTCAACTCGGCATATTTCCTCAGTGAAAAGCCCTCTTGACGGATGTGATTCAGATGCCTGAACTTCAGGATATTTTTAAGTCCGTTCGTCTTAAACGTCTTTCTCCGGCTCAGGCCAAAGCCTTTCATATAATTCGACATTGCAGAACCTCTACTCTTGGTTCCCATGCCCAAGTTTGCATGGAATGTGGTGTTAAGGAGGTTTCCTTCAATTCCTGTCGTAACAGAAATTGTCCTAAATGCCAGCATTCTGCTCAGCAGGAATGGGTTGAGTCTCAGATGTCCGAACTTCTACCCGTCGGTTATTTCCACGTCGTTTTTACCCTACCTCAGGAACTTAACAGCCTTGTTTTGCAAAATCAGAAGCTTCTTTATTCCATCCTAATTAAATCAGCAGGCCATACGCTGATGGAACTGGCTAAGGACTCTAAATTTCTTGGAGCCATAATTGGCGTTACTTCGGTCCTCCATACTTGGGGACAGAATCTGTCCTTTCATCCCCATGTGCATTGTATCGTTCCTGGAGGGGGGCTTTCCAATAATGGTCTTCATTTCGTTCGGTCGAGCAAAAAGTTCTTTATTCCGGTTAGAGTTATTTCCGAGAAGTTCAGAGGTAAGTTCCTCGACCTCCTCAAACAAGCCTATGATAATGGGGAAATTGCTTGCTTTAACGAGGCCGCCAAACTTACGTTAAGAAGCAATTTCCTTTCCCTTGTCGACACCTTATATTACAAGAATTGGGTTGTCTTTTGCAAGAAACCGTTTAAATCTCCTGGGCATGTTGTACGTTATCTGGGACGCTATACTCACAGAGTTGCTATTAGTAACTCTAGAATTCTGGCGTTTGACGGTCAATCGGTTAGTTTTGCCTGGAAGGACTATAAGGATAGTAATAAGTCTAAAGTTATGACTCTGGATGCAGCTGAGTTTTCCAGACGGTTTCTTCTTCATGTTCTTCCCGATCATTTTGTTAAGATCCGGCATTATGGTCTCCTCAGCAGCCGTAATATTAAGTCAAAGCTTTTTAATTGTATAGGCTTACCGGAAACAAACCCTTACCTCTAACTGTTAAAGTCCAGAAAAAAATTAAAACCTGCCGTTCCTGTGGAGGTACTCATATTATTACGATTCTTATTCCATATTCCTCGGCTACGGCCTCAAGTCCATGAGCACTGTGAAACTGAATAGTTTCGGAAAACTACCCACTTTGGGGAGGGGGTAAGTCTATTCATTTTTAAGGGCTTTACCAGGTATTTTCAACCCTAAAAGGTAGATTCTCCTATGTAATGTCTTTGTCCAAAAAATTTATGCCCAAATAAAAAAGATTGAATTCCCATAATGATCGAGTGTCGCTCGGCAGACGGTTCAGTACAACATGAGATTCATGAGGTTCTGTACCCTGCACCGAATAATTACGTTCCTTTAAGCTATTGACTTTAATCAATAGCTTTTTCTCTTTCTATGAACCTCATGAATCTCTAGAAGTTAGGCGAAGGCTTTGGCCCAAAAGAAAACCCCGGGCAAATTATGTGTTCTCCCAAGGTTGTAGTTTCATATTATTTAAATCTCTTGCCGCATGAATTATAGCCAATACAAGAATTGATTCATCACTTAGTTTGTATATTAACCGATAGTTATAAAAAACGATCTCTCTAATCTTTTCATCTTCAACTTCAGGAACTTTTCTTCCCAGATTAGAAAAATTAGAGAGTTTTTCAACCATCTCTATAATTCTGCCAGTAAATTCTATAGCATAATATTCCGAATCTCTTTCAATAAATTCTTTTATACCTTCTAAATCAAGTACAGCCGACTCTGACCATTCAATTCTCATTTATTTAATATCCTCTTCTTAACATCTTCATGAGAATATACCTTTCCATCCTCTGCTGCTTTCAGGGACAGATCGATTTTCTTTTTAACATATAATTGGTACATTATATCATCCAAAGTTGCTTGATCGGGTAGATTCTCAATTATTTTTATGACTGCATCCTTTACTTGACTCATAAAATTCACCTCTTCAAAAAGCATTATTACTTATAGTATACATCAAAAACAAACATTCTACAGATAGTCCCCAAATAATGTCTTTCACCAAAGCTTTCTCCTAACGTTTCGCAGGTTCCCGCTGCGTCCTAACCGCATTCATCACCCTCTAAGTGGCGGGAACCTGCTATTGTACTAAACCGCTGCGCGGTGGCTTCCTTTACCTCCAATTTTACATCAATGATATCATCTTTAATGGATAATTCTAGTTATTCAGAAAGGATGATTTTTTATGTCTCAACATTCCCAAACGCTGTCATCTCATCTTCAATCTATGAAGTGAACCTCATGAATCTCTAGAAGTTATCTGAAGGATGCCGAACCCAGACCTAGAGGTTGCCATGGACGGCAACCCCTAGAATATTAGGTTCGCAAATTCACATCTACAAATTCCGCATTTTCAACATTGCCAATTTCATTAAGATCACTTTGTAGTTGTCCATCTGCATTGTAGAGTTCAATTGATTCCAAATCTGATTGGGTCGATGAATATATGATATATGCCTTATCCACGTCCTCCTTTATGACTTCTCCATTTTTAAACTTAACAACAATATATTGAATTTCTACCGGTTTCTTTGTATTCGACTTTATGTCTAATTTAGTATTATTGAAATTCCCAAAAACGATGGTCTTATTTTCATAATCCAACTTATTCGCAATAAAACACATGCTAAGTGGCATAACACCCTGTGCATTCTTTTCTATTACTTGCTCCTTGTTTATGAGTAATAATTTTGTATAGGCATGTCCATCCCCAGAATACTTTTTGGCTAAAACTAACATCTTGTCATCCATTGGTTTTTGAGCCAGGATCTTCAATTCGCCGTTATTTAACGGTTCAAACTTCTTATAGTATAAGTCAACTCTCTCGCTAATCGATTTATTTGCAGATTGAGAGCAACCTCCCAAGATGAGCAAACCGATAACAGCAATACATATCCCATATATTAATTTTCTATTCAGTCTTTTTAACTCCCTCAAAACGCTATCTCCTATCTTTCCCGCGCGCCATGAATGGCACGCCCCTCGGGCATCAAAATGAAAAGAGCCGTATTAAAGTCCTTTTAGAAAGAGATTATGCCGTCTTTCCTCTCCAATGCTGGTCTCTTCCCTATGCCCTGGAAAAACCCTGGTCTCATCCGGAAGAATCAGAAGTTTTTTCTCTACACATTTAAGGAGCAACGCTCGAGCGTATGCCCCGCCCGGAAAATCTGTGCGGCCGATTGATCCGGCAGAAAGTGTATCTCCACTGAACAGCCCTTCATCGCTTAAAAAACAAACGCTGCCTGGAGAGTGGCCGGGAGTTGTAATCACTTTTAATTTTTTCTTGCCAATAGTCAGCTCTTGCCCATCTTGAAGATCAAAATCCGCGCTCTCAAGAACGACATTCATGCCAACCTTACAGGAAAGATTCTTCTTGGCATCGGTGAGCATCTCCGCATCGCCTGCATGAATCCCCACTAAAACATCCTCTCCCAAAAGTGCTCTTAGCTCTTCCACTCCGCCGATGTGATCCACATGCCCATGGGTCAGCAGAATATACTCTACCTTGAGGTCCTTCTCTAAAATCCAGCGGTAAATATTTTTGGCATCTCCTCCCGGGTCAATGATCGCTGCTTTCCTGCTTTCCAAACAAGCAAACAGATAACAATTTGCCCCCAAGGTGCCCATAGCTCGCCCTTCAATCATTAATAATCACTCCTCAACCTAGAATCTTAGGAAGGGATTATAGCGTTTTTCCGCTCCAATGTTGGTTTCTCCCATATGCCCTGGGAAAACCCTGGTCTCATCCGGAAGAATCAGAAGTTTCTTCTCCACACCTTTAAGGAGTAAATCCATTGATCCTCCCGGAAAATCTGTGCGGCCGATTGACCCGGCAAAAAGCGTATCTCCACTAAACAGCCCTTCATCACTTAAGAAACAAACGCTTCCTGGAGAGTGGCCGGGAGTGGAAATCACTTTTAATTTTTTATTGCCAATGGTCAGCTCTTGCCCATCTTGAAGCAGAAAATCCGCCCCCTTCAGAACGACATTCATCCCAACATTCCGGGAAAGATTCTTTCTTGCATCGGTGAGCATCCCCGCATCAGCTGCATGAATCCCCACTAAAACATCCCCCAAAAGTGTTCTTAGCTCTTCCACTCCGCCGATGTGATCCACATGTCCGTGGGTAAGCAAAATATATTCTACCTTTACGCCCTTCTCTAAAACCCAACGGTAAATCTTTTTGGCATCTCCTCCAGGATCAATGATAGCTGCTTTCTTACTTTCCAAACAAGAATACAAATAGCAATTTGCCCCCAAGGCACCCACAGCTCGTCCCTCAATCATTTACAATCACTCCTTCTAAAATTTCCTTTCACTATCCATAAGTAATGTTACCGGTCCATCATTGATCAGCTCCACATTCATCTGAGCTTGGAAAACTCCTGTTTCTACCTTCATCCCCCGGCTGCGCAGTGCTTCCACGCTCCGCTCATACAAGGCCTTGGCGGACTCCGGCGGTGCAGCGCTCGTAAAGCTGGGGCGTTTCCCCCTTCGGCAATCGCCATAGAGCGTAAACTGAGAAACTACCAGGATTTCACCGCCTACATCATGAACGGATCGGTTCATTTTCCCTTTATCATCTTCAAATATCCGAAGATCCACGAGTTTATCAACCATCCAGTTTACATCTTTTTCTCCGTCGTCTTGTCCGACAGCCAACAAGACCAAGAGCCCGGCGGAAATCTCCCCCACATTTTCTCCATTCACTGTGACTGATGCCCTCTTTACGCGCTGAACCACACTACGCATGATTACTTTCCTCCTGAATGAATCCGTTCGACATCCGTAATGTTTTTGACCTTACGGATTTTATTCATTACCATTTTAAGCTGTTCGACGTTCCGGATCTCGACACGCAACTGAATATGCGCAATTTTATCTTTTCCAACCCGGGCATTTATCCCTAAAATATGGGTATGTGTTTCTAAGACCGTGTTCATTACATCGGTAACCATGTGATCCTTGTGCTTCCCAAAGATTTGAATATCAACGGGATAGGTAGCATCAATCTGTTCGTCCCACATTACCTCCACCATCCGTTCACGCTCTTCCTGAGAGTGACTGAGGATATTACTGCAATTCCCGCGGTGAATAGAAACCCCACGTCCCCGGGTAATATAGCCAATTATGTCGTCTCCTGGCAAAGGATTACAGCACCGTGAGAAACGCACCAACACATTATCTACTCCTTTAACCCGAACCCCGCGGGAGGCTTTACCATAATGGCTCGGTTTTTTCCCCTCCCCTTGTTGAAGTGCGGCAAGGAGCATCTTATCCCGTTCTTCCTTAGCCAGTTCCTCACGTGAGCGCCCCAGGACCTTATTGAGACTTAGTACACCGTCTCCTATGGCGACGTACAAATCATCCAGCCCTGCAAAATTTTGGCTCCTGCTGATTGCTAAGAGGCTTTCCTGTTTCAAGACACTGCCTGGATCAAGTCCAAGTTTACGGACCTCACGCTCCAGACTTTCACGACCACGAGCGATTTTATCTTCCCGTTGCTCCTTCTTAAACCATTGACGAATCCTATTCTTTGCTTGAGAAGTTTTAACAAAAGCTAACCAGTCCCGGCTTGGCGCCCCCCCTTGCTTCGACGTAAGAATTGTTAGAATGTCTCCATTAGTTAATTTCGTCTCGAGTGAAACGATCCGGCCATTAATCTTCGCCCCAATACAACGATGCCCAACATCCGTATGGACACGGTAAGCGAAGTCAACCGGACAAGAACCGGCTGGCAGTTCAACCACATCCCCTTTAGGAGTAAACACAAAGACGGTATCTGAAAATAAGTCAATCTTTAGGGATTCCATAAATTCTCCGGCATCCGGGGAATCATGCTGCCACTCCAGTAACTGGCGTAACCAAGAAAGCTTTTGCTCAAAGTTAACGCTCGCTGCTTTGTTGCCAGCTTCTTTGCTACCGCTTTCTTTGTACTTCCAATGCGCAGCAATGCCGTATTCGGAAGTTCGGTGCATTTCAAACGTCCGGATCTGAATTTCAAAGGGTTCACCGTTAATCCCGATGAGTGTGGTATGTAAAGACTGGTACATATTGGGTTTGGGCATGGCAATATAGTCTTTAAAACGCCCTGGTATCGGTTTCCATAAAGTGTGGATGATTCCCAGCACCTCATAACAATCATTGACCGAGTTAACAACCACTCGAATCGCCGTTAAGTCGTAGATTTCGCTCAATTCTTTGTTCCGGGTCGTCATTTTACGATAGATGCTGTAAAAGTGCTTAGGACGGCCGGCGATGTCTGCATATATTTTAAATTCATTCAATCGTTCACGCATTTGAACAATGACTTCATTGATATAAGATTCACGTTCCTGGCGTTTCAGAGCTATCTTTGCAACTAAATCATAGTATTCCTCAGGTTTCAGATATCGAAATGAAAGATCTTCCAACTCCCATTTAATCCTAAAAATTCCGAGACGGTTAGCCAAAGGGGCAAAAATTTCCAGAGTTTCTTGGGCAATTTCTTTTTGTTTTTCGATCGAATGATATTTCAAAGTACGCATATTATGAAGGCGATCGGCCAGTTTGATGAGAATAACGCGGATGTCCTTGGCCATTGCCAAAAACATCTTGCGCAAATTCTCCACTTGCTGCTCCACCTTACTCTTGTACTCAATCCGTCCAAGCTTGGTCACTCCATCAACAAGCAAAGCAATTTCTGAACCAAATTCCTTTTCAATATCTTCAATCGTATACGATGTATCTTCCACAACATCATGAAGCAGGGAGGCAGCAATAGTAGCCTCATCCATTTCCAGTTCAACTAAAATCCGGGCGACTTCAAGGGGATGGAAAATAAAGTCTTCCCCGGAGTTTCGATGTTGATTCCGATGGGCAACTTCAGCAAATCGATAAGCCTTGTCTATAATTTCCAGACGTGCCTGTGGGGATTTCTTCTGCAGTTTTTCCCTTAACTCCGCGAAGGACATTGGCGAACTCCTCTCCTCCACATATACCCTTGGTTAATGTTCAATACAGCTCTTTACCCATTTTTTTCAGTGTAATCATTAATAGTTCACTTTGGAACTTTGATGCTCTGTTTACGCGTTCTTTTGAATTTCGGTAGCGTAAAGAAGAGTCGAGATCCAGCTTGCTCTGAGCAGGAACCCATTCTAAAGCAAGCTCACCCGTTCCCCCAAGGCAACGAATAAGCCCCAATTCTTCAAATATTTTAAGGGCGATCCGTTCAGAACTTGAGATCTTTGAATCGCATCCAAAGTGAAAGGGGTTAACTATTTTCGCTCTGACCAACAGATCCCTGTAGATCGGGATGAGTTCTGTGCGCGCTAAGGATCCACACCGCCGGCGAACTGTTTCCTCATGGACACTTTGAAACTCTGCAAGCGCAATGCGTTGTATTCCCAATTGTCTCAGTTTCTCTATCCCTTTCCTAAAATCCTCTTCCGTAAGTGGGAGCCCAAGAATCAACCCAAACCCCTCTCCCTGATTAAAATGAGCTAGCCTGGCATGAGAATTTTCTTCTGAGGTACGTTCGTTATCATCAGCATTAACCCAGTACCGAAGGCTCGGCTCGCATCCGGTGGTTGTGTCCCAAACCCATATTAACTCTTTATTAACAGGTATTGGCCACTCTTCACGGCTTAATTTACGCCAGTCCAGCCACACAGTCTCCGGTTGATCCAGTGTCACTGCAATTTCCCGACAAACGTTGTTATTGTCTTCTTCTCTTATTGAAGATCGGTCCTGCCAATTCGCTTTAGCCTGTATGTCTTTAATAATTAATTGTATTGTTTCTCGCCCACGAAAGAAACTCCAATCTAAGGAAAACGCTACATCCAATGTTTTTTCACAGTTTAACTCATTTATACGTTCTCCTAAGCGAAAAGCAATCCCTTCTTTTTCTCCCTGAGATCCGAAACGAAATTTTAGATGGCTACGCTCCTTGCCTATCGCACTGATGGAATATACAGGCACCCCAAGGCAAGCCAGAATCGGCCCAGGGTTGCCAAAACCAAAGGGTGCCATCTGTCCGAGTTCATGGAGCAAATCTCCTGTCACTGCATCAAGAGAAACGAGACGATCAATTTTCAACTCTTCTTGAAATAGGGTTTCCGCAAAAGCCGTAGCTTCTTTATTCAATCCTGCTCTAAATTGTTCAATATTTTCTGTACGTATGGAAAATCCCGCAGCTGCCCGATGCCCGCCAAACTTAGTTAAGAGATGAGCTTGTGTTGTCAGTTGCTCCAACACAGGGTAACCTGAAATCCCACGGGCCGAGCCCTTGGCTTCTTCCCCCTCTTCAACAATCATAAAAACAGGACGATAATAACGTTCCGCCAAACGAGAGGCCACGATCCCAATGACCCCATGATGCCAATGGTTTGACGAAAGCACTATTATTTTAGGCAAGGGCTTCTGCTCCACCAAAGAAATCGCTTCAGCCAGAATCTCTTTCTCTGTTTTCTGACGCGCCTGATTTTCCCGGGTTAAAAGACGAGCAAGCTCACCGGCACGCTCTAAGTCTTCCGTTAAGAGAAGTTCCAGTCCTGCCCGCGCACTGTCCATTCGCCCTGCCGCGTTAATCCGAGGGGCAACAATAAAGCCGATTTGGCCTGCTTTAAGAGGTTTACCCCTTAGACCGCACTCCTCGAGAAGAGCCTCCAGTCCGGTATGAAGCGTCTTTTCCATCTGAAGAAGTCCATAATGGACAAAAATGCGATTTTCTCCAACCAAAGGGACTATATCTGCAATCGTCCCTAAAGCCACCAAATCCAGGAGTTCTAGTTCAGAGTGTATACCCACTTCACTATTTCCAAAAGATTGTAATAAGGCTTGGGCTAATTTGAACGCCACGCCTACCCCGGCTAGATCGCGAAAAGGGTATCCTGAATCCTTAACTTTGGGGTTTAATAATGCGAATGCATCCGGTAAAATCTCAGTTGGATCATGGTGATCCGTAATAATGACATCGATATTTAGGGTGCGGGCAAGTGCAACTTCAGCGACCGCCGTAATCCCACAATCGACCGTAATCAGGACACTCACACCGGCCTTTGCGGCACGTTCAATGGCTTCGAGATTCAATCCATACCCTTCGTCCTGGCGGTTAGGAATATAAGAGACAGCTTTAACACCCAAATTGCTAAGAACTTTGTATAACAAAGCAGTGCCTGTAACCCCGTCCACGTCATAATCTCCATAGACAAGTACTCTTTCCTTATGCTTTAAGGCCAATGACAATCGCTCGCTCGCTCGCAACATATCGTGAAAACAAAACGGTGAGTGCAAATTCAAAAGTGTAGGGCGCAAGAACTCAATAGCCTCTTCAGGCTGGGAAAAACCCCTCTGAGCCAAAATATCAGCGACGACCGGAGAAATCCCCAGGCAATTGTGGAGTGCTGCCGACATTCGTCCGAATAAATGTTGCAAAGACCATATTCGTTTCACGATTTACTCCCCCTAAACTCGATGCATGAGGCGCGGAGCGCGATACACGACATTTGACTTTCGAACCTCGCTTAGTGACCTTCGAGCCACACGCATCGTGCTTCGAACCCCTCTTAGTCATCTGTTATCTGGCTTCTAGCCTCTGATATCTGGCCTCCGGCCTCCGACCTCTGATCTCTGTATCTGGCAGCGCTGACAAAAGGGAGCTAGCCCTTCTTCAACAGGACAAATCACATTCCTGGTACTGCAAGGTTCTGCGTGAATCAGAATATGAGTCCCACTTAGTCTCAAGTTAATTTCTTGTTCAATCAAGTCACACAGTTCATGAACGTCAACGACTGAAGTGTATTTTGCAACCACCAAATGTAAATCAACATGCCTTTCCGCTCCAGCTTTGCGAGTGCGTAGTTCATGGAATTCCACAAATTTCTCCGCATGGAGTAGAAGGACCTTGGCAATAATTTCCTTTTCCTCATCCGGTAAGCTGACATCAACAAGGGGCGAGAATGCTTTCTCCGTCAAATCAAAGGAGGCCTTGATAATCATTAAGGCGACAAAAAGCGCGATGATCGGATCTAAGATGATCCAACCCGTAATCTTAATTAAGAAAAGACCAAGGAAAACACCTAGAGACGTATAAACATCTGTCCTCAAATGCAATGCATCCGCTTCAAGCGCCACAGAATCAGTTTGTTTTGCTACTCGCATTAATTTAGTTGATACAATCAGGTTCATAATCCCGGAAACTCCCATGATGAGTAAGCCTAAGCCCAATCCCAAGTCACCGACATAGCCGCCTTCGCCGCCAATAATCACCTGAACCTTTCGAATCGCTTCGACGATAATCAAAAGCGCTGCAACGAATATCAAAGCAGCCTCTATCGTGCCGGATACATTTTCTATTTTCCCGTGTCCGTAAGCATGGCGGGAATCGGCGGGTTTCCCTGATTCCCTCACCGCGAAAAGTGCAATGAAAGCCGCAAGCAGATCGATTCCGGAATGAATACCTTCTGACAAGATACTAACTGACCCACTGGCTAAACCAATCACCACTTTGGCAAGCGTTAATAAAGTATTCGAAGCGACAGATAATGAAGCCACCTGTGTCTTCTCCCCCACGATTTAACTCTCCTCACCTTCCATGGAAGTTTCCGCTAAAATATGAGGACAACTTGGCTGACGCCAAGCTTTCCCATTTCCGTCAGTGGTGCTGCATGGCGCATGGGATTTAGACCGGCATACAAAAATAGGACTCCTTTAAGGAAGTCCCGCGGATTACTCCGCTGCCTCAATACTTTGAAGCCCAGCTATTTGCCTGACAATAATAATTTATGTTTAAGATATCAAATATTGCACCTAAAAGCAAGGTTTTTCTCTACCAGAATTAGAGTGGATTAAAGTGTTAAGATGTTTCCGTAGATAATCCATCCAATGCCTAGGATCAGACGCAGAATCGTTGGAGCAAAGCTCCAAAGAACCTGACTTTTTTTATCTTTAGGTATAACGCCTGTTCCGACCACCATAGCCCAAAGGATGATGCCTGCAATAGGTGTGATGAAAGCACCAAAGAGAACTAAACTAATTAATCCTCCGACTAAACCCGTTACAACCTGGCTTTTATTTGCAATTCGCCCAACAACCAGCAGGAGTAAGACGCCTGCAATTCCACCCAGAAGAAGGGGGAACTCCCAACGCCAAAACTGCTCTAATTCATGTACAAAAAAGTTAATCCCGCTTAACACAACCGTTGCCGCAACGGTTCCCCTAATACCTCCAAAAAAAATCATACCGGCGGAAAGAAGTAGTACGCCCTCAATTAATACGAGAAATATAAATCCCAAGCAACCTCCCTCCCCCGCCAACACTTCCCTGCTAGTATAGCCTAAAAAAATCCAACCTAATCTCTAATAAGATTTTAGCCTTATCACTTTCCAAAACATAAAGAGGATCCCTTTCAACCGGGATCCTCTACCAGATTGTATTTTCAGACGTTTAGAAGATTTAGAATACGATACCCATCGCGATGAGCAACAGAATAATCACGACGACAATTGCGATTCCTGCGCCAACGCCACATCCTGCTCCAGCTGCACCAAACATAGTTTTAACCTCCCTTTATTTTACTTTTTTCGTCAATTTAGAATATTACTCCTAAGGCAATTAAGATCAGAATTGCAATAGCGATAATTCCTACGCCTACACCTACGCCGACAGGTGCACATACTGGTGCAACTGGTGCGCATACAGGTCTGCAACAAGCCGCGCCATAACCGGTCGCTGCCCCTACTCCGTATCCGTACATAGTTACTCCTCCTTTATCCCTTTAATCAAAATAATTTAAAACCAAGATCTAAAATACTTCCTTGCTTCTTCAACTTAGAATATTACTCCTAAGGCGATTAAGATCAGAATTGCAATAGCAATAATGCCAACACCAACACATGCTCCGACTGGCGAAACAGGTGCAACAGGTGCACAACAACCCATTCCATATCCGTACATGGTATACCCTCCTTTAATTTTTCTTGTCATAAGAATTTTAGAGCAAGCTCTAGAATACTATTCCCATTGCGATTAGCAGAAGGATAATCACAACCACGATTGCTATTCCAGGTAAAAAGTTCGGTTTACATCCACATTCTACGCCGTCAACGACATCAACAACGCCTGCGCCATATGCCATACTAAACAACCTCCTACTTCAAAACTGAATATTTCTGGGCTCACAGTAAGTTATGTCAAAAGAATAATAAATGTTAATATTTTCCTTAGAAAATTTAATTTTCCACTAAAAGACGCTCTCCGGTTCGTCCGAAGAGCGCCTTTTAGGTGAGAACTAATAGTTTGGATTTTGCATGCGTCGCGAGAATTCGTCCATCCCCATAGATGCATAGCAATATACGCGCCGCACGTGCCATGCATCCGCCTTAACGTCTGCCCATCCCCGTTCTGTGGTAAGGGCCATTCTATACCCCGACTCTTTCAACGCCTGCACAACGTTGGCATTTAGATCTCCATAAGGGTAAGCAAAAAAATTCACCGGTTGCCCCAACTCTTTTTCTAATTGTTCCTTAGAAGAGTTAAGTTCACTTAACAAGGTTGGAGAATCGATTTTTGTTAAATAAGGATGATTAGTAGTGTGGCCTTCGATTTCCCACCCGTTTGCAACAAGCTCTTTGAGCTGCTTGCTTGACATAAATCCTTTTCCATTAATATAGCTAGTAACCATGAAGATCGTGGCTGTAAACCCATGCTTAGTTAAAATGGGAAAAGCGGTCGTATAATTATCTGCGTACCCGTCATCAAAAGTAATTACAAAAGGTTTTGCAGGGAGAGTCCCCCCCTTATATAAAGCTTGGTATAACTGTTCCAAGGAGACGCTTTGATATCCTTTGTCCTGCAAATATGCCATTTGAGCTTCAAACTGTTCAGGAGGCATTCTTAATTCATTTTCATTTTCTTGCATAACGGAATGGTAATACAGGATGGGTACAGCTTGAGCTTCTTGCACGCTTGATGGTCTGGAAAGATTGTTTGATAATTCATCCTGGGATATTTCATTTGATGAACTGATCGTAGTTAATTGAGTTTGGGCGGTGGGGCTCGATAGTGGTCTGGTACACCCACTACTTCCGAATACAAGGAAAACGAAGAGGAGTGCTCCAATAATCTTCTTTTCCATCGTTTACTCCTTTATCTACCCTTAAGACTCCCCCTTCTATAAAGTGGAGCTCCTTGCTGCGCTTCGATGGGGGTAGACTCCGACTTTGCCGCTAAGTATTCCTCTTGGGACGTGCAGCTTCGGCGATACTCTCCACCGGAGACTATCGTCACCGAAGTCTCAATGTTCAGCTTAAGTCGAAATTATTAGAGATTAAGCGCGGACCGCCTTGCCGCCTTTACGCGGTTTCTTCTTCATATGGGTCTTAACTTCCAAGAGGATTTGACTAGCGATAAAGATCGAGGAATAGGCTCCCGTAAATACCCCTATCAGCATAGCCAAAGAGAACATTCTTGTAGATTCTCCGCCAAGGATAAATACCGATAGCAGGGCGATCAGTACCGTGACGACCGTATTAATGGAACGGCGCATGGTCTGCCAAATGGATTTATCCACCATATCCTCATAGCTGTCTGAACGTCTCATCTTAGGTTCGTTCTCGCGAATGCGGTCAAAGATCACTATGGTATCATTAATGGAGTAACCGACGATTGTCAAGACGGCCGCCACAAACGTGGCATCGATTTCCCATTGGAACAACGAGAAAACCCCGACAACCACTAAAACATCGTGAAAAAGAGCAAGAATCCCGGAGATAGCAAAGACAAACTGGAATCTGAACGTAATATATATGATCATCATTCCCATGGCAATCAACAAGGCATAAATAGCATTACGGGTGAGTTCCTGCCCCATGGCAGGACCTACCAGGTCTTCTTTAACGCTCATTTTGTCAAACGTTCCCACCTTGGTTTCCAAAGCAGCCAGTAGTTCTTTACGCTTATCTTCGTCAAGCGCCCCTGTACGAATCAACGCAGTTGTATCGCCATCGGACAATTGCACAGGCCCTTCAAGTCCAACCGATTTCATCGTATCTGATATTGCACTCTGCGTCACGGCCTTATTGAAGGTCACGTCAAGCATGGTTCCGCCTTTATAATCAATTCCCAGGTTTAGCCCCTGCATGATGAAGGAAATAATTCCCGGGATAATAATTAGCAAAGAAATAGCAAACCACCAATAGCGTTTCTTAACAATGTTAAAATAGAGGGGATGGATCTTTTTTACTTCATCGTATGTAGCTGGATGCCCTTTTTCCATTATCCATCCCTCCTAACACCAAACCATGTCGTCTTCATTTTTGGACTGATACCCACAATCAAGCGTAATACGAATCGGGTAAATGTAATCGCGGTAAATAAGCTTACAAGAATCCCGATGCCCAAGGTGAGCGCAAATCCTCTGATGGAACCGGTTCCAAAGATGTACAGGGTTAGCGCAGCGATAAGCGTCGTCACATGAGCGTCAATAACCGTAATGAAGGCCCTGCTAAAACCGGATTCTACGCCTGCCCGCAGCGATTTCCCAGCCCGAATTTCCTCTTTCACTCGTTCATAGATAATGATATTAAAATCGACGGCCATCCCAATCGAGAGAATAAAACCGGCGATCCCTGGCAGTGTCAATACCACTCGAAACATCCAAAAAACCCATAGGACGATGAGTCCGTAGACGATTAAGGAGAAATCAGCTACAACCCCTGGTAAACGGTAGAAGACCAGCATAAAGAGAAAAATAAAGATTAGACCGTAGAGTCCGCCCTGAATGCTCCGGTTTAACGAGTCAACGCCCAACGATGCTCCCACCTGACGTTTCTCGGCAATGCTCATGCTCACGGGCAAGGAACCGGAGCGCATGAGGACGGCATGATTTGCCGCCTCATCCAGAGTAGCATAGCCGGTAATCTCCGCTTGGCCGTTGAGGATTGGCAAATATACTGTTGGATTTGTCAAAAGTTTATCATCTAGATAAACGCCCAGCCTTTGACCGACTAACTTGGTCGTTATATCAGCAAACTTTTTGGACCCTTCAGATGAAAATGATAAATTAACGACATAGGCGCTTGCATTGGCTGGGTCTTGCCCTCCCTTGGCGTCTTTAAGATCCGCCCCTTCTATCACAACATTTCCCTGGGGATCTCTAAAGGTCAACTTGGCAGTTGTTTTCAGAATATCCACAGCTTTATCCGGGTCAGTAACCCCAGCCAGATCGATAACCACACGTTTCTTATTATAGTCAGCTTGGACTAGGGGTTCGGATACCCCCAGCGCATTAACCCGATTCTCAATAATCGCTTTTGCTTTGTCGATATCATCTTTCGTAATTGGAGCGCCTTTGTTATCTTGTTCTGCTTGCAGTACCAAGTGCACTCCGCCGCGCAGGTCAAGTCCCAAAAGGATACCCTTTGCGGGATCCACAAGGGGTTTAATCGATAGTGCCACGGCTGCTGCAACAAATAATACCAGCACTGCCAGTTTAATGATGTTTCCCCGTCTCATCTGCTTTCCTCCCTTTTATGTATAATGGGACTTACCCATACCATCCATCGTCATAAACTCTCAAGATTGCAATGTCAACCTTATAACGGGAAAAGTACCACTTGCTTTTATAATACTTACTTTTAATCCAAGACTCCCACTTCTGGAAGTGGGAGTACCATGCTCCGCTACGGTGAGGGTAGACTCCTCCTTCGCCGCGAAGTTTTACTTTTACGCGGATTTAAAGCTATTATCAATCAGCTTTCTCGG
Organism: Desulfosporosinus sp. Tol-M2; assembly: GCF_059735615.1. Classification (NCBI taxonomy): domain Bacteria; kingdom Bacillati; phylum Bacillota; class Clostridia; order Eubacteriales; family Desulfitobacteriaceae; genus Desulfosporosinus; species Desulfosporosinus sp. Tol-M2. The sequence continues at coordinate 2,508 of NZ_JCAIJG010000046.1, read as the reverse complement.
GGTCAATCTCACGATTTACTACGCTTAAAATTCCAGTTTTAGCTAATTCAACCTCAACTTTATCCGCTATGAGCAAAATTACGGAATTTTCCTTCACTTTTGTGATTTTACCATAGAATCCCCCTGCTGTAATTATCTGATCCCTTACACGAATACTACTGAGTAACGCCTGTCGTTCTTTTGCCTGTTTCTGTTGCGGTCGGATCATGAAAAAGTAAATGATCCCGCCAAAAACCACAAAATATAGGGCTATGGTCATTGTTGATTGGTTCATTTTATTATCCCCCTTTATATAATCTTACTTTATATAATCTTAAAAACTATTCTCCATGACACGGCTAAAATCCTTCTCAAGTGGCGCAGATTAGGAGACTTACTCCATGGAATTACCCTACTCAAAGTTTAGTTTAACTTATCCATTAATGTAAGTCCACTTATTTTCAGCTGAAAAACCCTCGTTCTTACCTCCGGTTTCCGACCTCTGACTTCTGCCCTCTGGCCTCCGGCTTCTGTTAAACGTATCCGTAATCTGAAAAACACATTTGTCGGTACTCCGGCAAACGGTCGTCCTTAATCGCCTCTCGGATTTCTCGCATTAAATTCTGAAGATAACGCAAATTATGAATGGTCATTAAGCGGAGACCCAAAATCTCTTCCGCCTTGATCAAATGCCTTAAATATGCCCGTGAATAGTTGCGACACGTATAACAATCGCAGGTAGCATCAATTGGGCCAAAATCATGCGCGCATCCTGCGTTGCGAACAATAACTTTGCCATACCGGGTCAGCGCAGTTCCATTACGAGCAATCCGCGTAGGAAGCACGCAATCAAACATGTCAATCCCCCGCATAACCCCTTCAATCAGGGCATCCGGGGAACCAACCCCCATAAGATAACGGGTTTTTTCTGTTGGAAGTAAGGGAACCGTATAATCCAGGACCTCATACATCATTTCTTTTGGTTCACCGACGCTTAAGCCCCCGATAGCATACCCTGCTAAATCCAGTTCTGTGATTTCAGCTGCACTTTGACGGCGCAGATCTTCATACATACCTCCCTGTACAATCCCAAATAAGGCTTGAGAGTCTGTCGTCGTCAATGTTTCCTTGCATCGTTTCAGCCAACGTGTAGTCCGCTCTAAAGAATCTTTGGTATATTTATGGGTGCAAGGATACGGTGCGCACTCATCAAAGGCCATCACAACATCGGATCCCAGAGCCATCTGCACCTGAGTCGCAATTTCAGGGCTTAAGAATTGACAAGAACCGTCGATATGCGAACGAAATTCTACGCCACTTTCCTTAATTGTGCGCAAATGCCCCAAGCTAAATACCTGAAAACCGCCACTGTCTGTCAAAATTGCTCCATCCCAGTTCATAAAACGATGAAGTCCGCCCGCTTCCCGAATTAACTCATGCCCTGGACGCAAGAATAGATGATAAGTGTTGCTCAAAATAATCCCTGCCCCAAGCTCTTTAATTTCCTCCGGGGTTATAGTTTTCACTGTCCCCTGCGTACCAACCGGCATGAACACCGGCGTATCAATCACCCCATGCGGCGTATGCAATTTCCCCAAGCGTGCCCTCGTCCGAGAATCTTCTTTAATTATTTCCAAATGAACCGCGCTCAAACCCTTCACTTCCTTCTTGTGATCGAGGCACGCAGTTCGAGGCTCGATGCTCGATGTCCGAAAACCAAAGTCCGAGGTCCGAAGTCTCAAGTCCGAATCTCAAGCCACACGCCTCGTGCCTCGCGCCTCTCAGACAATAAGCATGGCATCCCCTATGCTCACGGGAAGCAGGATGAGCATTATAATATGCTCTCCCAGTCGCGTCTACCATGTAGAACACGGGCGATGTTAATTGTATTTTTACTTTTATTCACGGTATAGAATATCAGGTAATTATCAATCGGCAGCTTCCGTATTCCTTTCGCTGCCAGATATTTATCCTGGACAAGGCTATAACGCTCCGGCATTTCCTCCAGAGCCGTCATAGCCTCCTCTATTCTTGCAAGCTGTTTCAACGCTGTAGCAGGCTCTTTCAACTCGTATGAAATATAGTCTGCAATTCCATCAAGGTCCGCTTCGGCAGCTTCTGCGATAACCATACTATATGTCTTCATTTTCTTAGCCTGCCTTCTATCCTTGCAAACACTTCTCGTGCAGGTTTCACACGGCCATTTTCAATATCATCCAATCCCTTTTCGAGCATGGCGTACAACTCAAATTTTCCAACAAGCCTTTCATATGTCTCAATGCTCATAACTGCAAGGTCCCCTGAGCCGTTCTTAGTGATGTATATCGGCTCGTTATATTTATGGCAAAACTCCGAAATCTCATTATAGCTGTTTCTCAAATCTGAACTTGGTCTAATGGCTGGCATTTTATCCACCTCCATATTTATTATACTCAAATTTTATCGAAATATTGATATGTTGTCAAGGAGAGGGTAGCTTTTAAATACCCTCTTCCTCGCGGCTTAGCCATTTTTAAGAAAAACCTCGGC
>NZ_JCAIJG010000172.1:0-21907 GCF_059735615.1 Desulfosporosinus sp. Tol-M2 | reverse complement strand
CGCACATGGTTTTAATGCTATCGTGGGAATGGAAGATAACCATCTCAGCTACATTGAGGCTGGCCGGATATATCCCCGAATAAATTTAATTGCGAGGCTGGCGGCGGGGCTCGGGGTACCGATAGATGAAATTGGGCAGAAGACGTTAAGAAATTAGATATTGCGTATAGACACAATGCTATGATGCTCTACGAAATGGTTGGCAAAAAGTGGCGCGTCCGTGTGCCTGTTGTAAAAACTAAAGGAGATATATATGAGTAAAGTTGAACTTTATTATTTTTCAGGAACTGGTAATTCGTTACACGTGGCGAAAGAATTGCAAAAACGGATTCCCGAAACCAATCTTATACCGATGGTAAGCCTTATAAATAATGATGTAGTAGAAACCAGGGGCGAAACAATAGGTTTTGTGTTCCCTATTCACTTTACGACAGTTCCTATGATTGTCAAAAGTCTAATTAGCAAACTCGATTTAAAATCAGCCAAATATATTTTTGCTATAGCGACACGACAAGGTACTCCTTGCAGTACTGCATTTACTAAAAATTGAAAAAATATTGAAGAAAAAAGGCAAAAGCTTAGATTCATTTTTAATTCTAAATATGGCAAGTAATGATCCTAAGTTTAAAAATTGGTCCCCGGCTACAAAGGAAAAAATAGCAGAGTTGGAATCGGAGGTTAAGAACAGACTTAACTCCTTCCAGAAAACCATTATAGATAGAGTAAAATTTCGAGAAAAGGACACGCAAATAAATTTCCCTATTAATTCGGCATTGGAACATTTAGGTTCCATGATGGCAGATATTAGAGGATATTCTGGAGAAAAATTTTATACTGATTCAAAGTGTTCAGGCTGTGGCATATGTGAAAAAGTTTGTTTATCACAAAGGATAAAGATGGTTGATGGGGAACCTGTATGGCAAAAAAATTCGAAGTGCTTTCTCTGCTATGCATGCATTAATTTTTGCCCTTTACAATCAATTCAAATTAAATCGAGTCGGTTATTCAAAATTTGTACTGATAAAAATAGTAGATATTTCCATCCTGAGGCAACGGTAAAAGTTATTTCAGAACAAAAGTAATGTTTAGTTCACATACTTTTCGTCCGTTCGATATCAATTTGAGGTTAATTCATTTAAGTGATCATAGAAGATGCAAGACAAAAGAGTAAGGCCTCAGATTAATAAATGATAAGACTTGGTAGTTCGAAATGGCACTCTTGTGGGACGAAGTCGAATATTTGGAATAATGATGGCGATCCGGGCGTACTTTATGATGCCCAGGGGCAGGTGGTATCGAGGAAATGATCAAACACTTTGAGAGGAAACGATCATCATGCTCATAACCAACAAAACTATCGGTATAAACATAGCCCACTATAGGAAAGGGCGTAAGATAACTCAGATTAAATTGGCTTCTATTTCTGGACTTTATCCCAGATATCTAAGCGATATAGAAACGGGACGAAAAGTTCCCCAGATACCAGCACTTGCACGGTTAGCAACGGGGCTTGGGGTGTCGATTGAAGAGTTGGTCGGAAGCCGAAGTTCTTGTGCACCTCGAAATCGACAGTACACTTTACACGCTATGCATCAAGCTATCCAACGAAACAGTCAAAATTGTAGGTAGATTCTCTTCGGCCATTGGGTTAATAAGCTTTATCAATGGTACACTTAAAGCACAGCATCTTATTGCCGGCAAGCTATAACAAAGATTGAGGGAAGAAATTGAATGAATTTTGATTTTAACAAAGAAGGCTTTGATCCAGGAGTAATAAAAATGGCAATCGAAACTATTTCCAAGTTTGTTGAAGAATCTAGTGATGAAATACTATTTGTGAATGGCATAAAGAATAACCCAGAGGACTTGAGGACTATACTCCGTGTACTGGAAAAGATTCTTCAAAAAGGCTGGGCCAATGTTGACAGCTTTACAATGTCAAAATATGCGTATTACGCATTGGGGAAAGGATTTCTTCGAAAACGTTTCATAATATCAGAACTGAGATTTGATATCCCAGACTTTACACGTTGATGGAAAATTGGAGGAAGTGTAATTACCAATATTAGGCCACCACTAAATCTGATTGCACGGTTAGCGGTGGGCCTTGGAGTGTCGATAGAAGCGTTGGTTGGATTACGATGAGGTAAATATAAATAGCTCGCCGGAGCATGCAAGCTGTGGGAGGGCGTTACGCTTATGAAACAATCGGATAAAGGATATGTTGTAGGGAGTGAGGGAATGAAATACAATGAGCTTCAACTTAAAAAAATGATGAAAAAGGGATTTGATAATTTGACAGAAGATGAGGGGATTTCTATCGATATTCTCAACTTCATTCGTACCATTCATCTGAACAAGCAGGATTTTTACTCTGCTCGATTCGATACCCAATATTTCGGTGAGAGGGAGATGACATTCAAAAAGGGAGCTAACTGTCTGATTGGACATTGTCGTGTATCGTTCAGAAATGAAGGCAAGGTAATTGATTATCTATTTACTGAAAATGGTTATGAACTCTTGGGCGAAATCATAAAAATAGAAAACTAAGCATAGGAGGATACTTCCATGAAAAATTGTGAAATGAAGTTGGACGGTAATATATTGACGATAACGGTTGATATTTCAAAGGAATTCGGTAAATCTGCTTCGGGGAAAAGCATAATTATTGCCTCGACTGAAGGCAATGTTTCAATTCCCGAGAAAGAGGAAATAAAGATTGGTCTAAACATTTATAGAAAGCCATAATATTGGCGGTAATAAAAAAACGAATTTCAATGGTAAAAATACCGTAAACTGTTGACGGGTAGGGGATATGTATGCAATATTTGGCCTTCGTTATTGCCCTGTGTCTAGTAATATTATTTGGTTTTTGGTCGGGGCATCGTCAACGGAAATCATACAAAACTCAAGGAGTGAAAGTTTATCCTCTGAGAAAAGCTAATCGGAATAAAAATTTACGGCGAGTTAAATAGTTGTAATCAGAACAAGGATTTCACTCGCAGGTCATGGATGCCAATATCAGGGGGGCTACAGAATTGAAGGAACAAATAGATAAAATAAAAATAGCTTTAGTAAATTGCATGGCCGGGGAGCCAAGTATTAAAGAAATTAGAGAAGCCATAGAAGCCTTAAATGAGATTGAAAATATCAATGTCGCAGGCAAGCATCCGAGATTAGAGGATGAGTTATCTACAATGTTTGAATAAAAGACAGACGAGATAGATAAAGCCAGGCTCGATGTTTATGGTTTAAGCCATCGTACGTCAATGAAATAAGTAACCCAACACCTAGGACAGAACACTTCCAATTATTTACCTAAAACATAAGATTTCTTTGTAATTGCGAACAGGAACTATATATTTGCTTACTTTTCCATTTGATTATGCAGAATTGACTTGCTATTATCTGAGTTTAGAGTGATTAATAGACTAGAAGAAAACACAGAAAGGCAGGAATAAACATGAAATACGGATGCCCAAAATGCGCTAAGGTTTTTACAGAAGAACAGTGGATAGAGGGGGAAGCTAAGCATTACTGGGGCGAGGAGTATACCGATTATATTGAGCATATTCTTCCTTTTGCAGAGGTGTATGGAAGCGGGGTTCGTGGATACACTTGCCCGGAGTGTGGCGAATTTTCAAGCGGCAAATCACTAAAAGTATTTCATGAAAAATAAATCTTACGCCTCAACACGCCAACGCTGGCGTGTTTTCTGTTGGAGAGTGTGGCCTCATGTTGGCGCATATTTCGGACGCATCATGAAAAGACCCGGGGTTCTGTCAACATTCCTGAATAGTTCGCCCGCCCATTCCCTGATAAGAGGAGGGTGGTGCGCCACGAAGGCGCGTTCATTACGACATTACCTGCCGCATGAATAGCTGCTATGCTGCACAGAAGATGAAGGTAGGCCCTTGTGTGCCATGCCAAGCTGAATCAAAGATGAAGGAAGACCCTTCGGAGCCGCTATACAGGTAGAGGCTCCAAACCACCGTAAGCTGCTGTGTGCTAAAAGCCATGGTAGTGAGCGTTACGGAAAAGGCGAAGCGAATTCGTCAGGTAAATGCCAATGGAGACGAATAACAATGAACCGCTGTAGACGTGTCGAAACCTCAAGGACGCTATCAAAACCGAGTCGAGGGGCTTGCTCGGGATAAGTCTGGGAGACACCTGTTTTACTGACCAGATGGTGGCCGGCATAGAGGCGGCGTGAACTTGGCATAGGCTTTGATTTGGAACATGGGAACCTACGACTTCGATGCTAAGGGAGAAATTCAAGTGGAAGACCCACAAGGATGAGAGTACCAATGCGAAGTATAGGGGCGGAATGACCCGTAGTAGCGATGAGACTCTTGTAATGGGAGAGGAGCAAAGGGGTCGTGTTATCCAGTTTTGAACAGTGGTCAACCATAAGGGAGGAACCAATGAACGAAACAAAGTCCTATGGAATTTCCGAACAAAAATGGAAGTTTTATCTGGGACTGTGGATGATGGGAGCCGGATGAGTTGAGAGGCTCAAGTCCGGTTCTGAGAGAGCCTGGGGGTGAAATTCCCCCGGGCTACTCACCCGGAATCGCTATACAGGTAGAGATTCCAAACCGCCTTAAGCTGCTTTGGTCAAAAGCCACGGTAGTGAGCGTTAAGGAAAAGACGAGACTTGATCTCGTTAGGTACGTGCTATGGAGACGAAGCAATAAACCACTGATTACGTGTCGAAACCTTATCGGATGTCATTAAAACCAAGGGGCACCCTTACTTTGGGATAAGTCTGGAGGAAACCTGTCTACTGTCTAGGCGGTGACCGGCATGAAGGCGGCGTGAACATAGTATAGGCTTCTGTGTGGAACGTGGGAACCTGCACTCCGATGATAAGAGAAAAATCCAAGTGGAAGACCCACAAGGATGAAAGTATCGATGCGGAGCGCAGGGGCGGAACAACCCGTAGTAGTGATGAGGCTTCGTAATGGAAGTGAAGCGAAGGGGTTGTGTTATCCAGTTTTGAACAGCGGTCAACCGCAAGGGAGGAACCAATGGACGAAACAAAGTCTTATGAAATCTCCAAACATGTAGTGGTAGAGGCATTTCAGAGAGTAAAAGCGAATAAGGGTGCGGCTGGGATCGATGGAGAGGACCTGGAAACGTTTGAGAGCAATTTAAGAACAACCTCTATAAGATTTGGAACAGAATGTCATCAGGGAGCTATTTTCCACCAGCAGTTAAAGCGGTGGAAATACCGAAGAAGAACGGCGGAACGCGCATGCTTGGAGTGCCAACTGAGGCTGATCGAGTAGCGCAAATGGTGGTGAAAATCTATTTTGAGCCAAGAGTAGAACCCTATTTTCATTCCGACTCATATGGATACCGCCCGGGAAAGGCTGCTGTTGATGCACTCAAAGTTACTCGCCAGCGATGCTGGAGGTATGATTGGGTACTGGAATTCGATATCAAACCCTACAGGATGAGCTTGCTTCAGCCACTCAGTTACCCACGGCTGGTAAGAGGTATATAACCCCAGATGCACATGAAAATCGACCCGCAGCTTAGGGTTTTGGTCGGCAATTTCAAGTATCAAATGTTTCCATCTCCTTTCAGTACACAATGTTATTCATTACACAACATTATTCATTACACAACATTATTCATTATACAACATTATATAGATGCGAAGACATTCTCCAGATTGTTAACGCCGATTACAGCCGCCGGCTAATCTTATTCATTTACACATATATCAACGTGGGAATCAGTCGTACTACCTTATGGAGGCACCTAAAATTACGGAAATAACCGCTTGTCTTGAGAACATAATGTTTCAATGTTTCAATATGGAACTAGGAAATGTTTCTAAATGGAACATGTTTGGTCGTAGATCCGTTAATTGAATATGCCTAGGTCTGGCATAATTATTGCTATTATAGAAGTTATAGCCTAGACTAATAAATTCTAATGAGTGTTATTAAAGTGAGTTTTCGTGATTTACGCGCTTTTCTCGACAGTCTAGAGTCTCAAGGTTAATTGAATATGTCTAGGTCTGGCATGATTGTTGCATATATAATTTAATAGCCTAGGCTATTAAATTATAAGGAGTGATGCTACTAAAAAAACTGATCTCGAAGGTAGAAAAACTGCCGAGTTAGTTAGCCCACCACTTGAAGATTTAAAAGATGTATGCAAAAGATGGAAAGAGTTTGGTCTTAAATAAGATGAAAGAGGAGGTACGGCCTGGTTTGTCAACTAAAGGTTCAGTAGACCTTTGATTATACTAGGCCTCAAATGATTAAAACTGACTTGTCAAAGTGGGATTATCCCGCTCCACCTAGAAGTTATGAATTGGAACGGGCTCCGTATGAACAAATTAGAGAAATACAAGACTATGGCTTAAAAAGATTAGTAAATTATTGCTGGGAACACTCTCCTTTTTACCGGAAAACATGGGAAAAGGCTGGTGTTCATCCTGGTGACATTCGTGGTATTGAAGATATATTCAAAATTCCGATTGTGTCAAAAGAAGAACTGCAGCAGGATCTAAAGCAAAATCCCCCCTTTGGGACGTTCCAAGGCGATATGTCTGCCTGTCGCATTCAAAGTAGCACCGGAACTACCGGGATGCCAAAGCCTTTTTTCCAGACAAGACGTGATTGGGATATTATAGGTAATTTATGGGCCAGAAGGCTTAATGCCCAAGGTATAACCCCTGCTGATCGTGTCCAAATGTCCTTGAGTTACAGCTTATTTATTCCCGGATTTACGTCCACCGAAGGGGTAATGAAATTGGGGGCAACAGTAATCCCAGTTGGCAGTGGCGCAGCTACCTCAACAGAACGGCAGGTTATCTTAGCTAAAGATTGGGGGACGACTTGCTTAATTTCGACTCCAACATTTGCTCTGTATTTTGCCGATGTTGCCGAAAAAATGGGTTATGATTTAAAACGCGATTTCCAAATCAAAAGGCTTATTCATACCGGAGAAGCACTGCCAAAGGCCTTGAGAATGAAGATCGAAGAGCGTTGGCAAGTTCCGGCCTATGACAATTTAGGCAGTGTTGAGAGTGGGGGTGCTCCAACTTATGAATGTGAACTAAGAAATGGACTACATGTTAATGAGGATGCTTTTTACTTTGAGATTGTAGATCCAAAGACCGGAAAGAATGTGCCTGATGGTCAAGAAGGGCTTTTGGTAATGACAACCTTATACAAAGAAGGGGCTCCTATGATAAGGTATAGTATTGGTGATTTTACCAAGATTATTTCTGAACCATGTTCATGCGGCAGGACTATTCGGAGGATTGCCTCTGTAAGCAGTAAGATAGATGACATGCTTAAAATATCCGGTGTAGCTATCTATCCTACTTCGGCGGAAACAGTAGTGCGCAAATACAAAGAGTTTGGAAGCGAATACGCTCGGTTATTGACAAAATTGCCAATAAAGATGTTGTAAAATTGCAGTGCGAAGTAATTAATGATAAAGACCTTGGTTCTTCTGAACTAAAAGCAGGTATGGAACATGAACTTAAGGTTGTAATGGGAGTTAAATGTGAGGTTGAATTACTAGCTTTCGGAGTGTTGGCTCAAGAGACCGGAGCTCAAGGACGTATCAAGTTCAAAAGGGTTCTTGATCGGCGTGATCATTAAAGTTTAAGCTTCTTCGGATAACAAAAGCTATCAAAGGTTGTTCGCATGGCTATAGTCTTTTTAAGCTAGTGCTAATATTTTCTCTAATAGGGTGTGCAAATAATAAACTGGCAACCGCACTAGGCGCTTGTAGTTAAGGAGCTAATGCCCAACCGTACAAAATTGGGGCGATTCTTACGACTACAGGCCATTGCTCATATGGGTATCCCAGAAAAGGAAGCTATTTATTCCTGGTATCATGCTAGCGTGCCCTGGTAGCTTTGATGAATTTCAAAGACTTCAAGGGCACATCCGCTAAGGCTAAGATATAATGAGTTTGGTACACGAGGAAGGAGTAAGGGGTATGGACTTTACCTTTGCAGATAGTCTCATTGACTACAGGGACAGAATAAAGGATTTTGTTGACAACAAAGTGGATGGCTTTAGCATAATGATAGAAGAGGAAGACTGCATACCCCCTGAAGTTCTCTGTGATGCGAAGTCTCTGGGATTGTTTGGGTTGAGTATTCCAAGTGATTACGGCGGCATCGGTACTAACATGGTGGGCAAATGCCTTATTTTTGAGCAACTTGGGCGTACCAACAACGGTTTTACTACCTTGATCGGGGCTCACAATGGGGTGGGTACTGTAGGCCTCGTTGAGCTAGGAAACGAAGAGCAAAAAAGAAGATTGCTGCCTTCGATGGCGACGGGCGAAAAGATAGGGGCTTTCGCTTTAAGCGAACCGGAATCTGGGTCTGCAGCTGTCACTATAAAGACGCAGGCGCGACGAATTGGAGACAGATATGTCTTAAATGGTGTTAAGTCAAATGTCACGAATGGACCGGAGGCTAGTGTTATTACTATATTAGCAGTCACCGATGAGTCCAGGGGAAGCAAAGGCATTACTGCTTTTTTGGTGGAAAAAGGGGCCAAGGGTCTGCGCTTAGGTTCAATCGATCGGAAGATGGGTTTAAGGGGCTCCCACTCCTGTTCCCTTATTCTTGAAGATTGTGAAGTGCCTACCGAGAATGTTTTAGGCAAGGAAGGAGATGGTTATGTCAACTCGTTAAGGGTGTTGACAAACGGGCGAGTAGGACTGGCGGCCCGCAATCTAGGTTCCATGCAAAAATTGCTGGAATTAGCGGTTAAACACACTACTACCCGCTACCAGGCAGGAAGCCCCATTTCTCGTTTTCAGGCCGTTCAACATCTAATAGCCGACATTGGAGTGGATGTGGAAACAACCCGCAGCTTAACTTACCTGACCGCATGGATGGTAGACCAGGGACTAAAGGTAGCGAAGGAGTCTGCTATGGTCAAATATTACGCCTCTGAAGCCTACTGTCGTGTTGCTGACAAAACTATGCAGATTTTTGGGGGACTCGGCTACTTGAAGGATGCCCCGATCGAACGATTCTATAGAGATGCTCGAATTGCCAGGATTGCGGAAGGAACGTCAGAAATTCAAAAAAATATCATAGCAGAACAACTCTTTAAAGAATTCGGCGCCAAACGTGCTACTGCGCCGACTGGCTAGGAACGATTGGGATAGCACCATTATTAGAGTTAGAGGTACGCTGTACCCCTTCAATGTTTCACCTGGAAAACATGGCCGAATGCATCGAGATATATATTTTAGTCGCAATGAGCCCTGCCCCATCGTCGTTGTAGTGGGTGGGGACCCGATGCTTTTTTTGGTCGGCGCCAACGAACTATCCATGAGTGAATACGAGTGGGCGGGTGGAGTAAGAGGCGAAGCTATCGAGGTGATTAAAGGGAAATATACCGGACTGCCGATTCTCACCAGGGCGGAGATCCCTATTGAGGTTTTCTGTAATTATGCGGATCCGATGGAAGAAGGTCCTTTCGGCGGATGGACAGGTTACTATGTTAGCGGGTCTAGGACGTTGTTGGATGGGAATGAAATATATTCTCACCCACTCCAAATTTGGGGGGTAAATGATATGGCAAAGACAAAAATAGTCATTGGTATGAGCGGTGCTTCTGGGCAAAACTATGGCATTGTACTGTTACAGGAGCTTAAACGGATTCAGGTAGAAACCCATCTGGTTTTGAGTAAATGGTCAAGAATTAACATCGACGAGGAAACTGATTTTGAATTGGAAGAGGTCACGAAATTAGCGGATTATGTTTATGATGAAGAGGACGTTGGAGCCAGAATATCCAGTGGTTCTTTTCGTCACAAGGGCATGGTTATCGTGCCCTGCAGTATAAAAACCTTATCAGGAGTTGCAAATTCTTGGAATGAGAATCTTTTAATTAGAGCTGCCGACGTAACACTAAAGGAAAGACGGCCTCTCATTCTTGTCGTGCGTGAAACACCATTTCACAAGGGTCATCTTGAATTGATGCTTAAGGCTGCAAATATGGGGGCAGTCATTTTGCCACCTGTACCAGCCTTCTATAACAGACCCAAAGCCATATCAGACATTGTTAATCAGACAGTTGCCCGGATTATCGATCAGTTAGGTTTAGAACACAATTTGATTCAAGAGTGGCAAGGGATAAATTATAAAGAAGAAATATCAAGATAAATGAAACAATGAAAGACGGGGATAACTGATTAGCTTCAAAAAGGCTGCAGTAGTATGTTGTTGCCAAGAGTCCAATGGAAAGGATAGAGAGAAGATACATGGTTAAAATTTGTTCTGAAAAAGTGGGCGAAGGTAAATATACTCTGGAAGCGGTTCTAATTCTTAGCGATGATGGGATACAGGTTTATCTGGGTGGTGGAGAAAGGTCCCATATTGGAACAGTTGTTTTAAGCCTACCTCGTCCTAGTTTAGTCGGTGATGGCACGATCAGTTGTACAACCTCTGTGCTGAATCTGCTCCATCATAAGGATGACATTCTAGCAGTAGCGTTGGCAGAAACCCTGTGTAAAAAAATAAACAAGGCGGTGGTTGTAACAGCGGGTGTCCATATCGATCAGGCAACAAGAGATGATATTGTTATTTTCCGGCACAAACTTGAAGAGGTAGCCGATAAACTACTAAGCTATTTCTGAAAATATTAAGTCGCGAAAGAACTTAACATAGACAGAGACTTGTCTTTAATGTGCTTTTTTGATTTATGTCGTACAGCAGTGTAGAAGCGAGCCTTTAGCTGGAAAAATGAGGTAGGGATAGAAGTGGATGAAAATATAATTATGATTGATGAGAACGATAATGAAATTGGATCAGGGAATAAAATGCATATTCATAAAGAAGGTATCTTGCATAGGGCCTTTTCTATATTTATTTTTAATTCTCAAGGACAAATGTTGATTCAAAAGAGGTCAAGAAACAAGTATCATTCTGGTGGTTTATGGACTAATACCTGCTGTAGTCACCCAAGGATAGGTGAAAATATTGCAGTCTCAACACACAGAAGGTTAAAAGAAGAAATGGGTTTTGATTGTGAGTTAAAAAGGACTTTCTGTTTTACTTATTTTGCTGATTTAGATAATGGCTTTATTGAAAATGAATTAGACCATGTGTTTGTAGGATTTTATGACGGAGAACTGAAACCAAATGTACTTGAAGTTGAAGACTGGAAATGGGTAAGCCCAGAGGGCGTTAAAATAGATATTAAGCAAAATCCAGATTGCTACTCCCACTGGTTTAAATTGGTAGCTGAACGAGCGATAGATATTTCATATAATAAAAAATAGTAACCACAAAATATACCAAAAAATATCCCTTCCACCGGCTAGAGCACCAGCAGTGGGACTTGTGCTAAATCAACGGAAACGAAGAGATTATACTTTTACATTATAAGGGGTCCGCAAGGCCCCTTTATTTGTAGTCTTGAATTTATGATAGAGGAAGTTGAAAAGGCAAAGGATATTACGCCATTATTCCAATTACGGGAAAATGCAAAATTAGTATTTCAGTCCTTGACTTCACGGGAATATTACCGTACCGAGGGCTTTTCGGAACTGGCCTTGCAGTTATCTTCCACCCTATCATAACGGAAAGCCACAACATTTTTAATCGGGTCCGCTGGCAGATTCAATGAGGTACACCTATGCATACCTTGACAAGTATCGTGGAACGTGAAGGCTTTACAGTGCAAAAAACGCTGGTTGATTTAAATGAAAACATTTTCACAGAGCATCAATTTGACAGCGAGAAGCATACTGCAAATTATGCCTTAGGTCAACAGGAGCCATCGCCGTCGTAGCTGTGGATAGTGCCACCCTTTAACAGGGATAAAAAACTTCTTTCTACTGTTTAGCCAACTTTTGATGTAAGTATTTATGATGACATCATTGCCCGGATTAAAGTCCGCTGTTCACGCAAAGAATAAGACGTAGGAGAGGAAAATCATGACTGATAGTCCTGAAAATTGCGGTTTAGAACCGGAACTTTTTGCTCAAATATGTGCAGACAATCAAAAAATCCCGTTTTATCACTATCTTGGGATGAAAACCACGAAGTTGGGCGAAGGTTTTACCAACGTCGTAATGGAGTCAACTAATCAGCTGACTAACCATATAGGGACTTTTCACGGCGGTGCTTTACTCAGTTTAGCGGATGCCGCAATGGGCATGTCAATACGCACTTTAGGTTTCCGCGCCGTGTTATTGGACATGGGTGGTAGTTTTTTCTTGCCAATCCAACGAGGGGATGTAGTGACAGCCAAAGCAAAAATTGTGCATAGGGGAAGGCGACATTTTGCTGGGGAGTGCGAGTTGCTAAACGGAAATTCTGAATTGGTGGTCAAGGTTAGAGGAATCTACAACGCTAGAGAACAAGTGATGCGGAGTGAAGATGGTTTGATGTGGGTTCAATTTACCCAAGCAACAAAGGAATAAAGGAAGGAGGCAGGATCCAGCATGCTGATAAGATATTACAATGCCATTGAAGGCTGGCCGGGTTCATAACTTTATGGAAAATATCGATTGGATGGCTTCGAATTATCCTGCTCCACCCGAAAGTAATGTGTTGGAGCGGATCCCCCGCGAGGAATCAGAGAGATACCAATGATATCAACGGAATAGATGATATTGCTAAGCTATCTGAACAAAATTTTTACCAATTATTTGGCAAATTACCTAGATGAGTGAGTCTGTTTATGACTATCTAAATGGGAGGCAAAAATGGCAATGCAAATTTGTATTCTATCGGACCATCAGGAATTGACTGATTTGGCTAATAATCTGAACTCATACTGGCAAAGGCAAATTGTGGTTTATGAGGCTATCGGCCATGCTTCATTAGTCAAAGCAATTGAATTGGAGAAGCAAGGAATAGAGGACATTGTTACTACCGGCATAAACGTCCCGCAGCTAAAAGAGAAGCTGAGTATTTCGGTAGTTGCGATACCTATTACAACTTATGACTTGATAAGCACTTTAAGTGAAGCCAAAAGGAAAAGCGATAAAGTAGCTTTATTTCAGTTTCGGCATCCTAACAGTCGGATCCCAGAGATATCGGAAATTTTGGATATGAAGATCGAGCAATTTTTATTTTGCAATGAAAAAGAAGCAACTGAAAAAATGATTGAGGCACACGAAAAAGGTTTTAGCTTTTTTGTTGGTGGAGCCTTGACCTGTAATATTGCCCATGCCCAAGGGTTCGAAGCTATTCCTTTTCGTATTCGCAGTGATGCATTAATTAGGGCTCTCAAATATACCCAGGATCTTAGATTGATCCGAAATAGAGAGAGAAAGAAAGTTATCGAGCTTCAATCCATCGTAAATTTTGCCTTTGAAGGAATAATGACCACTGATTCCCAGGGTACTATTACAATGGTCAATCCAGTGGCAGCCAAATTGTTGGGCATGGAACAGGGGAAAGCGGTTGGCAAGGGTCTAAACAGCCTAATTCCCAATGGCATTCTGAATTCAGAAATGGTGGAAATTCGGGAACCTGATGTCGTTACCATTGGCGGTAAGAAGCTAGTAATTAGTTGCGTACCGATCAAAGTGAATAGTAATTTACAGGGCATGGTCCTGCACTTGCAAGATATCAGCAAAGTTCAAACATTGGAGGGTCATATTCGACGCAAGATTTTTGCCAAAGGCCATGTAGCTAGGTTCACATTTAACGACATAATCGGTCAAAGCAGTAATATAAAAAGAGTTATTTCCCATGCCAGAAGCTTTGCGACTACGGACAAAACAATTTTGATTGAAGGTGAAAGCGGTACTGGCAAAGAGATGTTCGCTCAGGCCATTCATAATGCCAGCCCACGCTGTTCGCAACCCTTTGTAGCGATCAACTGTGCTTCATTATCGGAAAATCTTTTAGAGAGTGAACTATTCGGTTATGTAGAAGGCGCCTTTAGCGGGGCAAAAAAAGGGGGCAAACAAGGCCTATTTGAAATTGCCCACGAGGGAACCATCTTTTTAGACGAAATTGGGGATATTACCTTTTCACTTCAGGTCAAACTACTGCGAGTTCTCCAGGAAAAACAGATTATGCGTATTGGTGATGATCGCATAATTCCCGTTGATGTAAGGGTGATTGCTGCTACCAATATGGAACTGCTAAATCTGGCCAAAGGTGGGAAGTTTCGTTACGACTTGTATTACAGATTAAATGTTTTACAGCTGAACATACCCCCTCTTCGGGAACGTTTAGAGGATATCCCCAGAATTGCCAGACATTTTCTGTCAACTTGGTTGAGAAATGTTGTTCCGGAAAGAGAAGCACAATTTGAAGAAGGCATAAGGGTACTGCAAGCGTATTCATGGCCTGGCAATATCCGGGAATTAGAAAATATCTTGGATAGAGTGCAAGCGTTAGAAGGAATTTATGGTAATAGGGTATCGTTCAAGGACATTATATCGGAAGTAATCAATTTCACCGGCGCCTGTGAACCCGATACTAATCCAGGAACATTGCAGCAGGGAAAGATTCCTTCCATACCGATCTTAGAACAGGAAATTATAAGAAGCACATCTTCCAATTTTAAGGGAAGCAAGATACAGTTGGCCGAACAGCTGGGAATCAGTCGGACTACCTTATGGAGGCACCTAAAATCACAGAAATAACCGCTTGTCTTGATAACATAATGTTTCAATGTTTCAATATGGAACTAGAAGATGTTTCCAAATGGAACATGCTTGGTCGTAGATCCGTTAATTGAATATGCCTAGGTCTGGCATAATTATTGCTATTATAGAAGTTATAGCCTAGGCTAATAAATTCTAATGAGTGTTATTAAAGTGAGTTTTCGTGATTTACGCGCTTTTCTCGACAGTCTGGAGTCTCAAGGTTAATTGAATATTCTAGGTCTGGCATGATTGTTGCATATATAATTTAATAGCCTAGGCTATTAAATTATAAGGAGTGATGCTGCTCCTAAAAAACTATTTAATTTAAGGAGGGTAGCTGTTCAATTTAGAAGTCTAATACGATAACAACCCTATTGGTATTTGTCAAATCGCAAAAAAAATAACAACATAACATAGGAGGTTAAAAAATGGCGTATAGAGATTTACGTGAATTTCTGAGTAAACTTGAGGAAAGAGGACAATTAGTACGGCCTTCCGTGGAATTAGAAAGTGGTTTCGAAATATCTTCTTTGATGTGGGAGTTAGCAGATCGCCAGGGGCCAGCGATGCTTTTCAAAATAAAAGGTTATGACATACCGGTAGTTATGAATACGCATGGTACTATGGAACGTAATTGTATGGGCTTAGGTTTAGAGCCTAAGGAAACTTTTAGAGAAAACTTTTTAGCTATCCGGAACCGTATTGCAGAGCTTCTTGAGGATAAAAGCCAATGGCTGAAACCCACAGAAGTTAAAACTGCTCCCTGCCAGGAAGTTGTGATTACCGGTGATGATGTAGATCTGTATAAGCTCCCTGTTTTTAAATGGAGTCCATTGGATGGCGGTCCATATATTACACTAACCAATATTATTACTAAGGATCCAATTTCCCCAGGTTATAGACAAAATACTGGTATGTACCGAGTGATGATCCATGACAAAAATACTACCGGTGTTATGTGTTGTGCCACTCAGGATATTGGAATTCATGTTGCAAGGGCTCGTGCAAAGGGGATGAAAACGATCCCGTTAGCCATTGCTTTAGGAGTGGACCCTGTGATTAATATTTGTTCTACAACTAAGATGGGTTCATTCCTTGATGATGAATTTGAATTTGCAGGCGGCCTTAGAGGTGAACCGGTGGAAATGGTCAAAGGGAAAACGATAGATTTACTGGTTCCAGCTACTGCTGAAATTATCATAGAGGGAGAATTAGATATACAACCTGAAAATGCCAAGATTGAGGGTACGTTTGCTGAATGGATGGGTTATTATGAAGAACCAATGATGTTGCCACAGTTCCATGTAACAGCAATTACACATCGGCGCGATCCAATTTACCAATCATGTATTTTAGGCCATCCCAATAACGAGGGAGAAATGATTAGAATGCCTGTTATTCAGGCCAATAACTATAACATCTTGAAAAAGACAGTTGTAGGTTTCCGCGAATTCTGGGCACCGCATAAATCTCGCGGCTATAAAGTGATAGTTCAAGTTAATAAGCACTATCCTGGCTGGGGCAAGCAGGCTGGTCTCCAGGCCATTTCTACAGGACAAGGATTTGCGGCTGCTAATTACGTCGTGGTTGTTGATCAGGATATTGATATTTTCAATACGGAGGAAGTTGACTGGGCCATAGCTACCAGAATGGACCCGGCTGAGGACGTAATTCTTTTACCGAAAGTTGGAGTTTATCCTTTGAACCCGGCAGGTTCCGATCGAACAGATGTAGACCAAGTTTCAGGATATACTGAGTTCACTTATTGCGGGAAGATGGTAATCGATGCTACCAAAAAAATAGCATCCGAAAACCGCCGTCCTACAAGTATCCCAGTTGTTCCAGACCGGGAGGCATTTAAGCAGGTATTAGCTAAATGGGACGACTATGGCCTTGCAAAATGGACTAAAGTGAAAGACATTTACTAATCTGCCAAAATTGATTTATTCAGCAAAAACCGTTATAAACAATACCTTCTTTATCATAGGGAATAGAATTAAACGAAAGGGGGGAAATAGAATTGGTATAATCAAATTCTTTGATTATACCAATTCTAGAATATGAATAAAAATATCTTAACAAAATTGCAATATTCCGCTCCACCAGAGAGTCAGCTTATCGAACGGGCGGATTATGAGGTAATCAGGGAAATCCAAAGCCAGGGTCTACGTAGGTTAGTTAAACATTGCTGGGAGCACGTTCCTTTTTACCGGAATCGTTGGGGAAAAATGGGATTACATCCGGATGATATTCAAGGAATCGAAGATATAAACAAGTTACCTATAATTAATAAGGTGGAAATAGAAAAAGATTTAAAAGAAAATCCCCCTTTTGGTACTTTTCAGGGCGATTTACCTGCTTGTCGCATTCAAAGCAGTACGGGAACAACTGGTATGCCTAAACCATTTTTTCAAAGTAAGCGTGATTGGGATATAATCGGTAATTTATGGGCCAGAAGACTAAATGCTCAAGGGGTAACCGCTGAGGATAGGGTTCAGGTCTCTTTGACTTACGCGTTATTTATCCCTGGATTTACTTCCACTGAAGGTATTATGAAATTAGGGGCCATGGTGATCCCGGTTGGTAGTGGAGCAGCAACAAGCACTGAGCGGCAAGTTATATTGGCCCGGGATTGGCAAGCCACATGTTTGGTGATGACACCTTCTTTTGCTCTTCATCTTGCCGATGTCGTCGAAAAAATGGGCTACGATTTAAAGAAAGATTTCCAAATAAAGAGACTCATTCATACCGGCGAACCTTTACCTCCGGCGATGCGGCAGCGGATTGAAGAACGATGGGGTCTTCCTGCATATGACAACTGGGGTAGTGTGGAGACAGGGGCACCAACCTTTGAATGTGAGCATAAGAATGGTGTTCATATTAATGAGGATGCTTATTATTTTGAAGTTACTGAGCCGGAAACCGGTAATAGCTTGCCCGATGGCAAAGAAGGATTATTGACGGTAACAACATTATTTAAGGAGTCCGCACCCCTTGTAAGGTATAATATCGGTGACTTTACAACAATAATGCCTGAACCATGTTCTTGTGGACGGACTTTCCGGCGAATGGCTAGTGTACATGCACGCATTGATGACATGATTAAAGTGCGTGGCAGCGCAATCTATCCAACATCAGTGGAACCGGTAGTTCGTAAATACAATGAATTAGGTAGTGAATATCGCTTAGTTGTAGACAACGTTAATAACAGAGACGTAATCAAATTACAAGCAGAACTCGTGAAAGATTGTAATACGGTTGAACTTAAAGAAAAAATACTTAAAGAAGTTAATATGGTTCTGGGGCTTAAGTGTAATGATGTTGAATTATTACCATTTGGTGCTCTAGCTCAGGAAGCTTCGGCATCTGGTAGAATTAAATTCAAAAGGCTTCTTGATTTGCGTAAGAAATAATCTGGCAACTCAGGAGATTTACTAAAAGTGATATTCAATTATTTAAGAATATTACTTGATTTTCCAGGCTGGCGTCTTTTCTCAATCCTCTAATTAACTATATACATGTCAAACAAAAAAATGAGTGTTGGAGAAGGTCTCACCAACGGCAAAATGTTGAGCCCTTTTCCACAATCGTTATCAAACACCTATTAAGGTTATCATGACCTTCCACAAACACATCTATAGTGGTTAGTTCAGAGAATAACAATAATTATAATGAGGTGAAGAATAAATGAATTCTATCAGTTCAGTTACTGAGAAATCAGGTTTGAAAAACCCACTTTTGGCTGGTGCCAGAAAACCAGTTTGGTTGTTAATTGCGGTAATCTCTGCTTGTGTAATTATGCTCCTCCCAACTCCTGCTGGACTTACTTTTTATGGCAAGGCTTCATTAGCAGTCTTTTTACTTATTGCCGTGATATGGGCGTCCGAGGCAGTTGCATTTGATATTACGGGTCCCCTATTAATCACTTTAGTTACCCTGGTTACCTGGGGAGTAGGTGGTATGACAAGCGCTAATGCTATGAATTTTGCACTATCGGGTCTCAGTAATTCTGCGGTGTGGTTAATTTTTGGAGTATTTATTCTCTCTACAGCAGCGATTGAAACTAATTTAGCATATCGTCTGGCTTATTTTATAGTAGCTCGGGCTGGGGCTAAGCCCCGCATATTGACTTTAGCTTATATGCTATTAGAGTATCCATTAGCTTTGTTAATGCCGAGTATTACAGCTCGGGCTGGATTTATGGAACCTATTTGCCGGGCTACTGTTATCTCGACAGGAGCATTACCAGTTGAAGAATCCCTTAAACTTGGCCAGCAACCAAGCAAGTTTGCAAAACTAATTTATTTAGCTAACCTATACGCTATATTACTTAGTGGTATTTCTTTTTTAACTGCAGCTACAACATGGCCTTTTGTAGCTGCCTTATTAAAAAAACTAACTGGTTTCGACTTAACTTGGGGATACTCTGTCATATTGTTTTTACCAACAGCTTTAATTCTAACTATCATAGCCTGGTTTTATTTGAATTGGTTTTTTAAACCGGAATTCGATATAGCAACTGGCGGTCAGCAAAAGGCACAAGATGAATTACAAAAATTAGGCCCAATGTCCATTCGTGAAAAACAAACATTATTTATTATTTCTATAGCTATTATTTTTTGGGCTACCGACTTTATACACCATTTAGGGCCCACAGTGATAGCTTTAGGAGTCGGTTGGTTTTTATGGTTATTTGGTATTGTGACTTGGCAACAGGTTAGCCGTAACACTCCTTGGGGTTTATTAGTGGTTCTAGGCTCAGCACTGGCACTTGGAAACTTAGTAGAGCAAAGCGGTGCCATGGCATGGATCGGTAAAGTCGTACTAAGCTTAACTAATGGTATGCCAATATTACTGATATTTACTATACTCATTTTAGCAAGTGCTATTGTAAGATCAATGGAAGCCTCTGGTATAGCTTTAATCGTACCCATTGCCCCAATAATTGTTGCTGCAGCCCAAGGATGGCATATTCCCGGCGCAGCTACTGTATTGCTGATGGTTATTGGTACAGTCGGTCATGCCGCTTATCTTTTGCCAATGCAAATGACAAGCAATATGGTAATGTATAGCAGCGGTTATTTTGAAGTCAAGGATATGCTTAAGTCAGGCTGGGCTTTTAGCTTGATATATTTGCTCTTTTGGATAATAACGGCTTATACGTATTGGAAATGGCTTGGCCTTTGGTAGCTCGTTTTTAAAAGAGATAGGAGCACATCTATCAAATAATAAGGTTAAACAATAAAGGTTGGTACTGTCCAAGCCTGTCTTGATGAGGATGAACGTGAAAACCTGAAGAAACAGAGCCATACCGCCAAGCGCATATATAAGAGAAGCAATAAAAGCCTTAAATGAGATTGAAAATATCAAAATAGCAGACAATCATCCGAGATTAGAGGATGAGTTATCTATAATGTTTGAATAAAAGACAGACGAGAAAGTTTAAGCCAGGCTTGATTTCTGTTTGTAAATCTCTCGGAATTACTTATGAAGAGTGGTTTGAGACTGCGAATGGGTAAGAGAATTAAAGTTATTATCGCGGATGATAACCGTAATCTTTGTCAAATGTTACAGAACTACTTTCAAGATCAGGAAGATATAAACATAGTTGGCGTGGCTTATAACGGCTTAGAAGCTTGGGAGCATATCCAAACCAAGGAACCGGATTTAATCATTCTTGACGCTGTGATGCCAAATATGGATGGTTTATGCGTTTTGGAACGAATCAATACTCTGACAACTTTGACACGCCCTAAAATTATCATGCTAACGGCTTTTGGGCAGGAATCTTTGATGAATCAAGCGATGATGCTAGGTGTGGACTACTTTATTTTAAAACCATTCGATCTTGATATTCTCAACAAACGTATCAGTTCTTTAATGCAGGATATGCCGTCCTCCATTCCTACTCAGTTTTCTTCAGCTACGCCGATCGTTACAGCGACAGGAAACGGGGTCAATCTTAATGTTGATGTGACCACGATGATGCACCAAATCGGAATTCCTGCCCATGTTAAAGGGTATCAATATATTCGAGAAGCAATTTTGATGGCGGTAGAGGATGTCTCTTTGTTGGGTGCAGTCACCAAGGAACTCTATCCTGGCATTGCGAAAAAGTATAATACAGCACCCAGTAGGGTAGAACGCGGAATTCGTCATGCTATAGAACTAGCATGGGAACGTGGACAAACAGAAACTCTAAAACGGATTTTTGGGTATTCTATGAATATTGAACGCCAAAAACCCACGAACTCTGAATTTATAGCCCTGCTTGCCGATAAATTCAGAGTGATGGGTATGGTAAGCTAAATCCGCTTGATTCTTCACATGTCATAGAACGGTAACAAATATGGTTATGATAAATACAATGAGGTGAATCAGAAAAAAAAGAAAGGGATGTATATAAGATGAAATTGATTATCCTCTTAGTTATTATCGGTATGATTCCTTCTTTATTAAGGACGTGGGTATCCATCGATCAATACTTAGATTAGTTGAAGTTTATGATTAGGATAACAACTCGCTAGTTTAGCAGTTTACATAAGCCGACTTTTTATCTTTTGATCCTCCTTTACTTCCCCTCCTTGTGAGGGGATTTCTTATTGTTTAGGCATACCAATCCCAAGTAAAAAACGGAAGGATTGTGTGTCTGAACTCGAAGAACTAATTAAGCAAATCGAAGAAGTACGCTTAAGCATGATTAAGATAAAAGAGGGTAATATTTAAACAACAATAAGGATGAGCTTAACAAGGTATTTAATTCATGAAGTCTGGTAAATAATAAAGAACCAAATATTCTTTAATTGGAGATAAACATGCAAACATTTATAGAATTCGATTCTCATTTAATGAGCGAAATTGAACCTTCAAACTACTTTATTCAATTAAGCAAAACAGGAATCTTTCAAGTAAAATACCCTTACACATTACTGGGTGACTTAATGAAAGTACCCCAATCTCCAAAACATCACCCGGAAGGTAGTGTTTGGAACCACACAATGTTAGTTCTAGATAATGCAGGGAAAAGGAAACATCTAAGCCAAAATCCGAAGGTGTTTATGTGGTCTGCGTTGCTCCACGATTTAGGAAAAGTACCCACAACCAAGTTAAGAAATGGGCGTATAACCTCATATGACCACGATAAATGGGGAGAGCGGCTTTCTATAAAATTTCTCAAGGAATTTACTAGTGATCACGAATTTATAAAACAAATTTCAAAAATGGTAAGGTGGCATATGCAAATACTCTTTGTTGCAAAGGGGTTACTTTTATAGTGTCCCCCTTGTCA
>NZ_JCAIJG010000081.1:0-6176 GCF_059735615.1 Desulfosporosinus sp. Tol-M2 | reverse complement strand
ATATGGCTCGCGCGTTGCAAGTGGATTCCGGATTAGCCGCGCTGGAAGTTAACATTTCCTGCCCTAATGTCAAACATGGGGGGATGCATTTTGGAACAGACCCTCAGAGTGCTGAAGAGGTGATTGCGGCGGTTAAGGCAGCAACGAATCTTCCAATCATCGCTAAGCTATCACCTAATGTTACGGATATTGTGGAAATGGCCCGTGCTGTCCAGCGAGGGGGAGCGGATGCTCTCTCGCTCATAAATACGCTATTAGGAATGCGGATTGACATAGAACAACAACGTCCCTTGTTAGCCAATACGTTTGGAGGGCTATCCGGGCCGGCCATTCGACCTGTTGCTGTCCGTATGGTCTGGCAAGTGGCAGAAGCGGTCGATTTACCGATTATAGGTATGGGCGGGATTACCACTTGGCAGGATGCTGTGGAATTTCTCTTAGCCGGAGCGACAGCCATAAGTGTCGGCACGGGGAATTTTGTCAATCCGCAGACTCCGCTGGAAATTCTACGGGGAATAACAACATATTGTGAAAAACACGGAAAGACTTCCGTGCGTGATTTAGTAGGATTGGCCCATCAGGCTTAATTTTTGAGCTAAGTAAGGGGATGGGGTAACCCCCAGGGAATAGAACATAAAGAATCACATTGAAATAATTCAAGCGGTTTGAATGTAACTGTCATTATGTAATTAAACAGTTGGATTGAAATGAGAAGTTGGTTTGAATTGAAAAAATAATGAAATGGTAACGTTGGTTTTGATAAAACAGTAGTTTTTTAAATAGAGAGTTATAACGGAGCAGTCTTTAAATGAAGTAGCTTGAAAAGAACAGTTAGAAACGGAGGCCTAAGTAAATGGATGCAGCATTAAATAAGAAAATTATCGTGGCTCTCGATGTGCCCGGGCGCGCGGAAGCTTTAACCCTGGCTAAGGCTCTCCAAGGGAGCGGATGTTGGCTTAAAGTGGGCATGGAGCTGTATGCCTATACGGGTCCGGTAATGATCCAGGAACTGAAAGAGATGGGATTTCCCATTTTTCTGGACTTGAAGCTGCATGACATTCCCACGACGGTAGAACGGGCGATGCGTGGATTCTGAGCATGTGCTGGCACTCGCCAAACTCGCCGAAAAGGCTGGTCTGGACGGGGTAGTCGCTTCGGCCATGGAGGCGAAGGTACTCAGGCGAAACACGGAACCTGGTTTTTTGATCGTTACACCAGGGATTCGCCCAGCCTGGAGTGAAGCGCAGGATCAAGCACGGGTCCTCACCCCGGATGAGGCTTTGGCGGCAGGGAGTTCATTTCTTGTGGTCGGAAGGCCGATTACCCGTGCGGAAGATCCTCGTCAGGCCTTGGAACGACTTTGGACACGGTAAAAAGGAGAGAAATTATTTATGGAAAAATACGCGAACGCAAAAGAAACCCTGCTTACACCCGATGAATATCTTGAAATATTTAGAAAAAGTAATGCTCTGCTGGAGGGGCATTTCCTGTTAACCTCAGGCAAACATAGTGCCCAATACATGCAGTGTGCTCAGGTACTTCAATATCCGGATCGGGCGGCCATACTTGCCAAAGGACTTGCCATGTCGTTTCGCGACATGGAGATTCAAACCGTCATCGGACCTGCGATGGGAGGGATTTTGGTGGCTCATGAAGTCGCCAAGGCCTTAGGAGTGCGGGCGCTCTTTACAGAACGGGAAAATGGAAGCATGCGTTTGCGCAGAGGGTTCACCCTTTCCCCGGGAGAACGCGTCTTGGTCGTTGAGGATGTGATTACGACCGGTGGTTCCGTTCGGGAGGTGCTTACTGTGGTCCAAGAATCCGAGGCTATCCCGGTAGGTGTCGGTATTCTTGTTGACCGAACGGGGGGGACAGTAGATTTTGGACTGCCGATGGCCTCTCTTATTCAGCTGCATATCCAGGCATATGAAGCTTTGGACTGCCCGCTTTGTGCTCAGGGAATTCCTGCTATCAAACCGGGAAGCAGGAAAGTATAATAGCACTAATGAACATACAATCAGTGAACGCATAGTTCTTCAATTAGTGACAAAATGTATATGAGTTTCATATAATATATTTTACGAGTTAGTTTTTGGAAGGGGGTCGGATCATGAAAAAGGTAATTGTATTTGTGATAGACTCTCTGCATCCTGTGGTTTTGGGGAGAATCCTTTCGGAAGGCAATGCCCCTGCTTTTCGTTTTCTGGCTAAACACGGAACCTATTTCGACAGCGTTATATCTTCGTTCCCAACCATGACCCCGGTTGCCACGAGTTCTATGATCACGGGAACTTGGCCTGATCGGCATAGGGTTCCTGGCTTTATTTGGTATAATGAAGAGAAGCGGAAAATTGTAGATTACGGAGCGACTTTACGAAGTGTCTTGAAAATTGGTCCGGAGAAAGTTCTTCGTAATTTATTAAACAAGCTCAATGAAGAGCATCTTGCGCCAAAAGTGTCGACCTTGTATGAAAAACTGGAAGCCAGGGGATTTACTACAGGGAATATTAATTTTTTTATGCATCGAGCCACACACTCTTATCGAGTAAAAGTCCCGTTTTTGCTCGCTTTAGCGACACGTTTCCGTCTCACTCAAGCAGAAGTATTTGGTCCTTCTCATTTGAACTTAGGCCAACTCGTCCATCCGCCCTTCTCCGGACGGGTCAATACTTACCCAAGAGGAGTTCTTAACCGCTTTGGTTTTAATGACTCGTTTTCTGGGAAAGTCGCTGCTCAGCTAATCCGTGAAGGTAAACAGCCGGATTTCATGGTCATTTATTTCCCAGACAACGATAAATATTCACATCAGTACGGCCCATTACGTACAGGGCCTTCGATTGAACGAGCAGATCACCTGGTTGCTTCGGCCCTTGATGAGTTCGGTTCTTGGGAGAAAGCTCTCGAGGAAAATGTAATTATTGTTACGGGAGACCATTCTCAGACGACGGTCGGGTTAGGGAAAGAATACCTGATTGATTTAGATCGTGCTTTAAAGTCGTATAAACGGTTAGAGCTGATCGAAGAGGCAAGTGGGGACATCAACAAAGAGATTGCCATTTGCCCCAATGAACGGATGGCTTTTATTTATATTCTTCAGCGAAAAAATGAGATTTTACCTGACGTGGTGGGCATTTTGGCTAGAGATCCGCGCAATGCGCAGATTGCTTGGAAAGTCTCCGAAAATAGGTATTCCGTCTTTCAAGGTGGAACTGAAAAACAACTTTTGTTTTCTTGCGTTGGCCCGTATCAGGACGTTTACGGCCAAAGCTGGTCTTTCGAAGGAGATTTATCCGTAGTCGATGCCCAAGTGACGGGAGAGCAAAAAATAGAATTTGCTAAGTATCCAGATGCGTTTACTCGTCTGAGATCAGCCCTTGAGTCACGGAACGGAAGTCGGGTGGTTGTTTCGGCGGCATCGGGATATGAATATTTAGCCGTTGGGGGACCGATTCACCCTAGCGGCGGGAGCCACGGCTCCCTCGAAGAGGAGGATTCTACGGTGCCGATGATCGTTGCCGGTATGCCGATCAGGTTGGATTATCCAAGGATTATTGATTTGTTCCCGATGATTCTAGGGCATTTTGGACTATCGAAATAAAGAGGCTTGAACAGATTGTAAGGCGGTGGAAATGTCCAAAGAATACATCATTAGTATGACTAAAAGAACCAGGAGAAGAAGATAGGAAGTCCCAATCGCCAGCCTAAAACCGGGCTCAACGCTAAGGTATTGAGCGGTTTCTGATTTATTCCTGTACATGGAGATGATTTCAAAGATACCAAAGATTAATATCAAAACAAGGATATAAAAATGAAGTTTCCAGATAAGAATAACACATAAAATTAACCCGATTACCCAAATTAATGGTGAAATTGCTTTTGAAATTCTGCCCCCGTCTAAGAAACCAAAGGGGAGTAAATTAAAAAGGTTAATTAAGGCACTTACATATGCGAGTCCGGCCCAATAAGGTGCAGCTGTTAATGAGTAAATTCCTAAACATACCAGTGTGACAAAGGCCCCTGCAGCCGGTCCGCCGATCGCTGTTATGGCCTCTTCTTTAACACTTTTAGGCATACTCTTCATCCTGATAAATGCACCGAGAAAAGGAATAAATGTTGGAGCAGATACATCAAGGCCTAGTTTTTTACTCGTGACATAGTGACCCATTTCGTGAACAAAAATGACAATAACAAAGCCTACCGCAAATAACCAACTGTATATTTGAGCATAGAGAACGATTGTTAAGGCCATGCTCAAAAAGGTACCCGCAAATTTTGATGCCTTAAGTAAGGTGAACAAGAATTTGGCAAGTACGGTAAGTTTGCTAAATTTTAATAATCCAAATATTGCAGTGATTAGAATACCAAGTGTAGTTTTCGAAGGCCGTTTCGTTGGCTTTTGCACTATAGATTCTTCGATGCGTGAATTGTCGTCCTGAATATGCAAACTTTTTTCCTCACTTTTCCATTTATGATTCCTCAAACTTAGTCAACTTGAATTTATCATTGTTATTAGTTTATCTTCAACGGTCTGAATTATGAATGTTAGAGTTTCTGTTACTGCCAGACATTGAGGTTTAAGTTAGGTCGTAATAGATTATACTATTAGTTAATGTAACAATTTTTTATAGCAGGGATCGATAATGGTTTTATTGGCATAATGAAGGAGTGAGTTCCTTATGGAAGAAACTATTTTAGATGCAGTTGATAGGAATATGAAAC
The DNA here is from genome assembly GCF_059735615.1 of Desulfosporosinus sp. Tol-M2. Lineage (NCBI taxonomy): Bacteria > Bacillati > Bacillota > Clostridia > Eubacteriales > Desulfitobacteriaceae > Desulfosporosinus > Desulfosporosinus sp. Tol-M2. The sequence continues at coordinate 1,457 of NZ_JCAIJG010000081.1, read as the reverse complement.
CTAAGAAATGTAGGGAAGCCGGCTTTACACCTGGTGTACTCTATGGCGAAAGTGTTACAAATGCAATTTCCGTACAATTTGAGACGGCTGCTCTGAAAAAAGTTCTTGCTGCACATGGGTCGAATGCAAAAGTATGGGTAAATTATGGCAGCAACAAGAAATTCGGAATTATTAGGGAAGTTCAAAGGCAACCTGTTTCAGCTAGAGTCATTCATTTAGCAGTATATCTAGTCTCTCAAGAGCATGAGCTAAGAATGAAAATCCCTATTCTCTTTGAAGGGCAGGAAAACTTGAAGAATGCTCTGCTTCAGGTGTATAAAGCTGAGGTAGAAGTTTTTGGGAAAGCCCACTTGATGCCTGATGCAGTTGTGATAGATATATCAACAATGGCAGTAGGAGATGTAATTACTTCAATTAATTTTAATTTAGACAAACAGGTAAAAATAACTGATAACAAAGACGAAGTCTATGGAATCATAATACCTCAAAGAGTATTGACTGAGGAGACGGAAGCTGTAAGGGAAACGGTAACCGAAACTGAGGCATAATAATTCTCTGCATAATGTCTATGTCCTTAACCCCAATATGAGAAAAATAGCACCTCAAACGGGTGCTATTGTAACGAGTATGGAGTACCTTTAGTTATCGGCTTCTAATCAACCAACATTTCCTTAATAGTATTTTTCACAATTATCGTTATTTTTGTTCATAAGTTTCATGGCTTCAGCCCAGCCTTGTCGAGGAGATCCAAACATACCTTGTTGAGTTGGAGGTCATTTTGCCCGTCGTTCATTTAGTTCCCCCAAAAGACTATGCCATTCTCTGCGGTTGTACAGTACCCGTATTATATGGACGGTAAGTACAGGTTCGTCTATAACATAGAACAAGACATAGTTTTCAATGAATAGCCTGCGGACGCCGATGGAAGCGTATGGCTGATCGTCTACAATACTATTTCTTTCCGGCATCGTTGATAGCTTGACGATCTGCTCCTTAATGGACGTATATAGCCGCAACGCCGAAGCAGGTTCTTTGAGTGTTTCCGTGATATATGAGAGGATATTGTACATATCACGCTCAGCGGCGTTTTCAATTTCTATCTTATACCTTGTCAAAAGCCAAACTTCCTCTCGATATCCGCAAAGACATCTCCTGCGGGACGGTTTTTTCCGGCTTTCATATCCGAAAGACCTTCGTTAAGCAAATGATGAAGGTCGTGCTTACCACAGAGCCGCTCGTACTCAGCGTTGGAGAGGATGACAAGATCACCCTTACCGTTTTTTGTAATGAAAACAGGTTCCCGATAAGTATGGCAGAACTCGGATATCTCATTATACTTATTTCGTAGATCGGAGCTTGGTCTGATTGTGGCCATGAGAACACCCCCTCAATTATCCTATGCAAATAATATCGGAATTTTGATAAAATATCAACCGGATAACTCACCAGGTTTAAAC
>NZ_JCAIJG010000164.1:0-14732 GCF_059735615.1 Desulfosporosinus sp. Tol-M2 | reverse complement strand
GAGAAATCGGGAAGCGACACAAAAAATACCTACAACGGTGAAGGATTACGGGTATCGAAACAGGTTAATAGCCAGATAACAAAATACGTTTATATTTGGGATAAAGTCGCATTAGAACTGGATAGTTCAAATAATCAGACAGCCAAAAACATCCAGGGTACAAGCCTCATTGCCCGGACCGTAAGTGGTGCTACCCTTTACTACATGTATAACGGGCACGGAGATGTCACTGCTCTGCTTGATGCGGCAGGGACCATACAGGCAACCTATTATTATGATGCCTTTGGCAATATCTTGGAATCGACTGGAAATGTCAATAACCCCTTTACCTATGCTGGTTACCAATATGATAAAGAGACCGGATTGTACTACTGCAACAGCCGGATGTATGATCCAGTAACGGCTAGGTTCCTGCAGGAAGACACCTATGGCGGCGATCCTAATGACCCGTTGAGTTTAAACAGATATATCTACACTTACAATAATCCGTTAAAATACTATGACCCGACTGGGCATTGGCCAAATTTTGGTGGATTCTTTAGCGGAATAGGGAGTTTCTTCAGCGGAATAGGAAGCTCAATCAGTTCATGGGGTTCGGCTATATCTAATACAATAAGCTCATATGCATCTTCGGCGTATAACACAGCCGGCTCAATAGGGACGTCGATCTATAACACAGCCGGCTCATGGGGAACGTCGACATACAATTCGCTGAGTTCGTTTGGGAATTCGTTAATAAGTACAGTAAGCTCCTATACGACATCGGCGTATAATTCATTAAGTTCAGCAGGGACATCGACGTACAATTCGCTGAGTTCGTTTGGGAATTCGTTAATAAGTACAACAAGCTCCTATACGACATCGGCGTACAATTCATTAAGTTCAATAGGAACGTCGACATACAATTCGCTGAGTTCGTTTGGGAATTCGTTAATAAGTACAGTAAGCTCCTATACGACATCAGCGTACAATTCATTAAGTTCAATAGGAACGTCGACATACAATTCGCCGAGTTCGTTTGGGAATTCGTTAATAAGTACAGCAAGCTCCTATACGACATCAGCGTATAATTCATTAAGTTCAATAGGGACGTCGACATACAGTTCGCTGAGTTCGTTTGGGAATTCGTTAAGTTCCTACGGGATGACAACTTTGCCGATAGCACAGAACTTCTTTGGAGGACTATATGACGCAGGCAAGAGTACGGTAACTGGATTGGTAAATGCTGTCACGAATCCAGTTCAAACAATAGGTCAGATCCAGAATGCAGTTATACACCCTATAAACACGGGAACAGCCATCTGGAATGGTATTTCTACTTCATTTAATGAAAATGTGATCAATGGAGATGCCAACTCAAGAGCAAGATTTGCGGGAGTAGCATTGGGAGAAGTAGCGCTCGCAGTTGTGGGAACAAAAGGCATGGGCAAAACTGTAGATGTATTAAAAGGTACTGATGCAGCCAATGTCGTATATAAAGCTAATACTGCGGTAACTGGTAACAAACTCGCCTTCTCAATATGCTTCACGGGTGAAACCTTAGTAATGACAGCAAATGGGGATAAACAGCTCAAGGATATTCAGGTAGGGGATAAAGTTTATGCTGAAAACGTTAAGACTAATGAAAAGAAGTACAAAAATGTAAAACAGACATTTATTAATGATACTTATACCCTGTTACACATTATTGTTCAAGACACAGTGATAAATACAACCTTAACACATCCATTTTATGTAGTGGATAAAGGCTGGGTCAAAGCTAAAGATTTGGGAGTCGGAGATATACTGACTCTGGCAAATGGAGAAGAAACGAAAGTCGAAGCCCTGGAAATTGAAGAATTTAAGAACCCAGTGAAAGTTTACAATTTCGAGGTTGAGGACTGGCATACTTACTTTGTAAGCAGTTTGGGTGTATTGGTGCATAATTTATGCTCTCAGGGCGCGGGTGAAGCAGCTAAAACGGTACCGGCGCAACTTGTCCGAGAAGGTAATACGGCTACTATTGGAAAAATGGCGGATTTAAACAAAGCTGGCTCAATAAATAGTGGTGAGTTTAAAGTAGCCGATTATCTACCAAATATGGGGAATCCAAAAGCAAACTGGAAGCAGAATTCTGGGATACTAAGAAGTGTAATGAATGAGGGAAAGCCTATTAAAGATGTCTCTCCATATCCAATGAATAATGCTGGATTCTTGGGAGCTGAAAGGAATTTACTTCAAAGCAGAGGATGGACATATAGTAATGGTTATTGGAATCTGCCAAAATAAGGAGGAGAATGAATTTGACTAATAGTTTTATTAAGATCGCAGAATCAGAAATGGCACCCATATTAAAACAAATGGGAGCAAAATTAACAAAGAAAACGCCAACTGAGATATCTTTTTCGTTCTCCAAACTTGAGTTGTCATTTTACTTGGAAAGAGAGTTTGAAGTGTATGGAGTTATTTCGTCTGAAGAATTAAAACAATCCGTGTATTTATCCGAAGTAATGTCAGACTATTTTAATACTGATGAAAAAGCGGTATACCAGATATCTGAAAGTTTTTCTTTGGAATTGTGTATGAGAAAATTTGTAGGTATTGTGACAACCAAAATACTACCTCTTATTGAGGAGGGGAAAATTTATGAAGCTATGAATACTGTTATGCTAAAAAGAAAAGAAAATCTACGAAAATATAATGAGAGTCTAATTGAAAAGGAAGCAGAAAAAGCATTTAAAGAAAAAAGGTATGAAGATGTCATTTCGTATTATTCTCAAATGTCAGAATTAAGCGATGTTCAAAAAAAGAGATTGGAGATATCAAATAATAAAATAAAAGCAATTTGAGGTATAGAGGTAAGCAATGACCTCTATACGCTCCTTGACAAATGTAGAGTACACCCTTACCAGACCACCTAGAAAGGCGTGAAATCTGGCTGTTCGGTAGTGATCCGAGACACCTCAAAGGTGTACCTTGCTAAATTTACAGCCACCTAAGGAAAACAGCTGCTGTTCACTCAAACCCTTTTGCGGTCGGCATTGCCGACCGATGTAATCCGGCGGTGCGCCCAAAGGTGCACCCGCCTTTAACCTGCATGGTTTTCGACCCCATGGTTCACCCCCAAATTGAGGTGACGAAACACATTTTGGGATTGTATTTTAAAGGGAAAGGTTCGCAGAAAGCAGCCAAATCCGTTTTCAATTTCGCCAAAGGGGCAAACACCTTATAGCAGTAACTAAAACGCGACACAGCGGCACACAGTGGCTCACGCTGCCAGACAACAATATTAGCAAACTTGCTATTGGCATTAAACATTTGTGTGCCGGATAACGAAGGCATATATGAAACGCACAGCTTCTGTAAATTTGCCAGCAATGGACATGTAAACTGGCTTGTACCCCATGGTTCATGGTGAACCATGAATTTACAGGAAATCTGTTCTGTGGTAAAATTCGCGCCAGAGGGGGGGTTAAGGGGGTAAGAAATTATCCCGGAAAAATCCCTCGTTTTCTTTTTCTGCATCACTTAGCCATATAAATATACCACAGAAACAACTTGCAATCCGTTTCGGACAGAGTTAACATTACCAACACGAAAGTGAATAACCTGTTTGAAACGGAAAGTTAGCGGTAGATAGGCTGTTGCGCCCTTGCGGGTCTGAAAAGACTAACGCTGTTATCTGAGGTTGCCGGTGCTGGGAGCTTGAAGTGGATGCAGGACAAAAGAAGGGATGATATGCAGAGAAGAGAAAACTATCTCTATGTCGGCATGGACTTACATAAGGACACCCATACTGCCGTGATGGTGAATTGCTGGAATGAGAAACTAGATGTTATCGTAATTGAAAACAAGCCCAGCGAGTTTAGCAAGCTGGCAAAACGAGTAAATAAGATGGCTGTAAAGCTGGGGCTGTCCCCTATTTACGGCTTGGAAAATGCCTACGGTTACGGCAGGAGCCTTGCTGTCTGGCTGATTGAAAAAGGTTATATGGTGAAGGATGTTAATCCGTCCCTGGCTTATGACCAGCGCAAAAGCGCACCCATGATGAAGAAGAACGACGAGCACGACGCTTATTGCGTGGCTACAGTATTGATCAACCAGCTTCATACCCTGCCCGACGCAAAGCCGGAGGACAACCATTGGACGCTGTCCCAGCTTGTCAACCGCCGGGACACCCTTGTCAAAGATGGTATCCGGCTGAAAAACGGTTTGCATGAGCAGGTGTCGACGGCTTACCCAAGCTACCATAGATTTTTTTGCGATATTGACCGGAAGACGGCGCTGTATTTTTGGAAACACTATCCGTCACCCGTCTATCTGCGGAATAAACCTGTTGATGAACTGTTTGAAGAATTTAAAGCGATCGCGTCCAATACAACAAAAAGTAAGATTGAATTGATATTTGAATGCGTTCATCATGATGGTGATACGATACGAGAATATCAGGAATCAAGGGATTTTATCACCAAAAGCCTTGCGCGTTGTCTTGAGCAGCAAAAGGAAGAACTAGCCCTGGTCGATTGTGAAATCGAAAGGATGCTGAGGTATTTTGACTATAAACTAACAACAATACCGGGCGTCAGCATTGCCACAGCAAGCAAGCTGATTGCCGAAATCGGTGATATACGTCGTTTTTCGAGTGCTGATAAACTGGCTCGTTATGCAGGAATTGCACCAATCAAGTTCAGTTCCGGCGGCAAAGGCAAGGAGCAAAGCTCAAAACAAGGTAACCGTGAGCTGCACGGATTATTTTATTTATATATCAGAAAGTATAAGTTTTAGGGTACCTGTCCAATATTGGGGGTACCCCTTTACTTGCCGATTTGTTATGATATAGGCGATGGAAGCAAATGTGTTAAAACAGATATTTTTTGATAAGCATAAGCATTGGGATACTTTTGTGAAAAGATACAAAGGTCGTATCAGACCCATTGTAATTAAAGAAGTTGAAAAGTTTCATCGTTGTGGAGATCCAAAAAGTGGTTTTAAATTATTGGTATGTGAAGCATGCCATGATATAAAAATAGTACCATATCGTTGTAAAGGACGGTTTTGCACAACATGTTCCAGCGGAGAAACTGAGGAGTGGAGTCGGCTTATTGCCGATGAATTGCTCCAGGTTAACCATCGCCATGTTATTTTTACAATTGATGAAGGGTTAAGGGTTATATTTCAGAAACACCGAGAAATACTAAGAGACCTGATGGACGAAGCGGTCCGGATAATCCAGGATTGGTTCAAGAAGAAATTCAAAATTGTACCAGGAATAATAGCTGGGTTGCATACATTTGGGGCGCGGATGAATTTTAATCCCCATGTACATATGCTTGTGACGATGGGTGGGATGAAACAAAGTGGTGAGTGGAAGGTGTATGATTATCTACCTTTTCCGATGCTACGTAAGCAGTGGCAGACAGTCGTATTAAAATTAATACGTAAGGTCCTAGACAATAATGAAAAAAAGAAAGTGCAGCATTTATTGCAAAAGGCATACAGTGCTAATGGAGAAGGATTTTATGTTTATGCCCCCAGACAGAAAGGAAATGTAAAGGAGCAACTGGCCTATATTGGTCGGTATATTCGTCGCCCGGCAATAGCTTTACATCGGATTGAGGAATATGACGGTGAGTATGTAACGTTTAAATACCATGACAAAAAGGATGGTCAAGAAAAGCGGGAAAAGCTAACGGTAGAAAAATTTATAGCCCGGCTGATAGTACATATTCCAGATGAGCAATTCAAAACTATCCGTCATTATGGTGTGTATTCCCGGCGAATAAAAGCCCAATGCAAGAAAATTATTTCTATCTGGCAGAAAGAAATGAGGAAATGGATTGTCAAAGTAAAGAAAAGCATTAGCCGGAGGAAATGGTGTCAACGTATCAAAGAACAGACCGGAAAAGATCCCATGATATGCCCGCATTGCGGGAACTATTATGAATACAAGGGAGAAGTGTGTCTAAAAGAGGGACAACTAGAAATAAAACATGCAAGTTGTCAAGTAGCACGAGCTTGTCTAGAGAGGATGATTTACAATCTCACCGAAATCAAAACAACGGAAACTGGGCAAAAAGAAGAAAAAGCACCAAAGCAGCCCGAACGAAAACGGGAACAGGAATACGGTCAATTATGTTTGTTTGGAGTGTAACCAAACTGAAGGGATACCTCTAAACGTAGTACGATCATTCGATGAGATGGATGATGGTGATCCAACAGTGCCTCCGCAGTTCAGTTGTGAAAAATGTGGTGGTACTATGTATCCAGAGTATTACAAGGGGATCCATGGGTATGAGTACAAAATAACGGATGTTAAATAAAAGGACCGAGGCCGTAGCCTCGGTTTTCTTAATCTGGCGGTATCCATGGTCACGGTTCCAAAGACAGGAAAGCCGAATCAGCCTATATTTTATTTCTATTATCAGCGTAAAATCAGCGAAGGTAAAACGAAATCACAGGCGTTGGTCTGTATAATGCGCCGATTAGTAAACATTGTTTACGGCATGATGAAGAACAAGACGGAGTATCGTCCCTTTGTGGTTGAGGATCATGTTGTAGAAGAACAGTAATGATTGTTATAACACAGCATTGAAATTATGCCATAAATTTTAAAATTGAATACGGGTTCCCAACCTTAATCTGAGATATAGATTCTTCCACCTGAGGGGGCGGGTGAATTTGTCCACGGTAACAGTAAATTAAGTACTAAAGTTCAGCATGGATATGAAATATTTGAAAATGAATCTGGGGATATCATAAAGATAGGTATTAGCGGGCGACCGCTTAATAAAAATGAGACATCGCCAAGAGCAAATTCTCAAGTAAATAGTTTTAATAATGCTGCTGGATCTAATAAGTACGGTGCAAGAGTTGTTGAGCCGAGCATTCAAGGCAGACAAGCAGCCCTTGACTGGGAATTAAATAATGCAATGAGGATTTGGAGAGAAGGAAATTCAATGAGTATGCACCAAAGGCCACAACCCTGGAAATAAGGAGATGATAAAAAGTGTATTTAAGCGAATTTGATTTGGATTTACCATATATCGCTGATGAAGATAAAATTAATGCAATAATGAATGAGAAAAATTGTCTCCGTAATGAAGCAACTAAACTGGATTATGAAAAAAATTGGAAAGATAAGAGACGCCAGTTTAGATTAGAAACCAGAAATATCTCAGCTATGTTTGAAAGATTATTTGGACGGATGGAAACGAAAGACTGTTCAAAGATACTGGTTGAATGTGTCGATGATGTCAAGGAAGAGCAAGTTTTGAACTTTTTAGGTGTATGTACCGTACAAGTAAAATTCAGTTATAATAGTTTCTCAGCTAGTAATGATTATCAGAAGAAAAAAGAAACTTTAGACTTACTAATGGAAGGTACCAAAATAGTTGTAGAAAATGAAAATTGGAATATTAAACCCTTCGAAACGGTATATTTCAAGATTCGTGAAGCTAATTACACAAATGAATGGGTTTGGAAGAAACCTGTTAAAAGTGCAGACAAAAAATTTAGTGCTGAGGTTTTATGTCAGCATGGAGTTGAATCTATTCAGATTTATATAGTTCTACGAGATAAAAATGGTACTAAATTAGATAAAAAAATAGTTATTTCAGAACTCCCAGACGAATTTGCATATGCTGAACATTTGGGAGAAGTTAAGTGGCTTTCAGATAACGAAGTAGCATTGGTAAATAAAAAAGGCGACAAAACATGGACGGTTAACGTTGAACTGACTGCGAAACAAAAATAAAGCTTACTAACAAAAGTAGTCAAAAAACTGGGAGATGGATTAGCGTCTCCTTTTACGGTTCAAGACACAGTGATAAATACAACCTTAACACATCCATTTTATGTAATGGATAAAGGCTGGGTCAAAGCTAAAGATTTGGGAGTCGGAGATATACTGACTCTGGCAAATGGAGAAGAAACGAAAGTCGAAGCCCTGGAAATTGAAGAATTTAAGAACCCAGTGAAAGTTTACAATTTCGAGGTTGAGGACTGGCATACTTACTTTGTAAGCAGTTTGGTGTATTGGTGCATAATATATGCTCTCAGGGGGCGGGTATGGTTTTGATATTTTTAATGCTCTTAAAAAAGAACTCGGAACTGCTGGGGAAGGAAAGGCTTGGCATCACATTGTAGAACAAAATCAAATTCAGAAATCGCTTTAGTCCGCTACAAATCCACAATACAAATAACGTAATTGCTGTTGATTCAGCGACTCTCGCAAAGATAAGTGGATATTATAATACGTCAAAGTTTTCATTTAAAATGGGATGAAAGTAAGAGATTGGATTGCAGGACAAAGTTTTGAAACGCAGCATGAGTTTGGGATTGACGTCATTAAAAGATTTGAGGTAATAAAGTAATGAAAAGTTATCATCTCAAGAAATAATCGCCCAATATATCGAGAGCGGAATAATATCGCAGAAGGCTACATTGAAAGAGGATTATAAATCTAATAACAAAGAGGGAAAAAACTTATAAAAAATATTCAAGATGTTAGGGAATGATGTTGAATTGGCAAAATCAACACTGAATAGCATTGACTGATTGCCTGACAGTAAACGAGTAATGTTTAAAGAAGATAAGTCTGCGTGCTCGAAGACACACTTATTTGTGCTTGGAAAGCAATCTACACATATAAACATGCGGTCACTCCAGCTTGGAGCAGCCCACTCAACCCCGCGTGATTTGTAGTTAACTGTTATCCCTAGGAGTTCAGAATAATGAAAAATTAGCTCAAATCCAACTTATTTCATTACGTTTTGTGTCTTGAGCGAAGCGAAAGTAATGACTATAAACATGAGACCAAAGTGCCTATTCTGCGTATGCCGACTCTGCCTTTCTTTATTTGCTTGGCAAGGCAGAAACTGAAGGCAACAAAGGAAAAATGTAGACGTGGGTAGAAGTGGATCTTTCACAAATTCTATGTTCTACTAAAGTTTGTCTGTTCATACACTCCCCATGAGGGGGAGTGAAAATGCAAGCCCTGGGGGTTATGTTCCTGGTATTTGGAGTTATCATTTCCGTACGTGAACGAAAGTATCGGCTGATGTGGCGATCTCAGGCTACGTCAAATCAATTGGCCACTGCTTTAAGTCAATTAGTGGGTACAGCAGGGGGGATTTACCTCTCGCTGGAGCTCTTGTTCTCCTTCTTAAAAATCCCCGAGGATTGGTGGAGTGGTTCAATCTTTTTAATTGAACCACTAGCTCTAATTTCCTTATTGATAGCCATATTGCAACCTTTTGTATTGAGTACTTGGACAAGACTGCGGAAATAAGGAGGAAATAGGATGCTTTTAAGTGATCTTGCCGGTAAAGAAATTATCAATTTGTATGATGGCGCAAAACTCGGCTTGGTGGGGGACGCTGATCTTGATATTTCCTTAAACGGATCAGTTGAAGCAATCATTCTAACCTCCCGCGGGGGATTTTCAGGTTTTTGGGGTTCCAGGGGAGACCGGGAACGAGAAATATTGATGATACCTTGGCAAACTATCAAAAAAGTAGGGTCCGAAGTTATCATTATTGATCTGCATAATAAATCTGATAAGATTCGTTAAGATACAATTTGACAGAGGGCAGGATACCCAATAAAATGGATGGAAAAGCTGCAACCCCGAACTGCGTTTGGCAACGGGGTTTTTGCCTTATCATCGCAGGAGGGGTTTCCGTTGAAGAAAATTCGGGTTTTTGTGGCCGGAGCAAGTGGAAAAATGGGTCAGGAAGTGATCCGTTCGCTTTTAAAACAAGATGATCTCTTATTGGTGGGAGCTTGTGATACACGACAACTGGGAATGGATGTTGGGTTTGTTGTAGGCGCACCGCGGGTCGGGGTAGATATTACAGGTCCATTAGACCTTGAAATCTTAAATGCGACACGCGCTGATGTTTTAGTGGATTTTACTAATCCTCAATCTGTTTTAAAAAACACCAAAACGGCAATTCTGGCCGGTGTAGTTCCAGTTGTTGGCACAACCGGCTTGGATGAATCTGAAATTGAAGAAATTCGTGCCCTCGTAGTGAAAGAACGCGTAGGCGCATTCTTGGCTCCAAATTTCTCTATTGGGGCGATTTTGATGATGCGCTTTGCCTGGGAAACAGCAAAATACTTTCCACATGTGGATATTATTGAATTGCACCATGATCAAAAACTGGACGCCCCGTCGGGAACCGCAATAAAAACGGCGGAAGGGATTTTAGAAGTCCGTGACCCCATGGTTCAAGGACACCCGAATGAATATGAAAAAATTATAGGGGCCCGTGGCGCGGATATTGGAGGAATTCATATACACTCTGTGCGGCTTCCCGGGTTGCTTGCCCACCAAGAAGTTTTATTTGGAGGGTTAGGTCAGGCTCTAACAATCCGGCATGATGTATTCTCGAGAGAAACCTATATGCCGGGGGTAATGTTAGCTATTCGCAAGGCTTCCGAGTTGAATAATCTAGTCATAGGACTCGAGAATTTCCTTGATTAAATAATATCTCGCGTAAAATAATATCTCGCGTAACCGCTGCCCTCATTCCCTCATATAATGGATAGTAGTCAATGGGACACTGTCTCAAAGGGGGCATAAAGATGAGTGCGGATCTGAAAGGAATTCGTTTGGCCGTGATAGGGGGGGATGATCGGGAACTATATTTAATTCCCGAACTACAAAAACTGGGAGCCTACATAGTCGGGGTCGGATACGAAAATGCTTCTCCCATTCCGGGAATGATGCTTGCGCCTTCATTACAAGATGTAGTTGGTCAAGTAGATATGCTGCTTTTTCCAATGTTCGGCACGGATGAACGTGGGGTAGTCAAAGCCAAATATTCTTCTTCACCTATCGTTTTAAACAAAGAAGTACTTCAAGCTATTCCAGCGCGTGTTCCGCTGATTATTGGTTTCGCGCGGCCGGCTTTGAAGTCAGTAGCAGAAAAGATGGGAACCCAGTTGGTAGAAACCATATCCCTTAATGAGATTACTATCCTTAATTCCATTCCTTCGGCAGAAGGAGCCATTCAAATGGCTATGGAGAACACAACCATTACGATTCATGGTAGTGAAAGCATCGTCTTAGGTTTAGGGCGGTGTGGTTGGACTCTGGCGCGAATGTTGCAAGGTATTGGAGCACATGTGACGGGGGTTGCTCGTAAACCAATGGACTTAGCGCGTGCTACTGAAATGGGACTTAATGCCGTACATTTTTCCGATCTTGAGGATAAGATTGGACGTGCGGAGATCATTTTTAACACCGTACCTCATCTTGTCTTAGACCGCATGATGTTAGAAAAGGTGGCACGGGATGTAGTAATCGTGGATTTGGCTTCTATTCCGGGAGGGACAGATTTTGAATATGCACAGATGCTTGGCATAAAAGCACTTCTGGCCCCGGGTCTCCCAGGCATTGTAGCTCCCAAAACAGCCGGCCGAATTCTTGCTCAAATCTATCCGCAACTTATTCTTCGTCACTTGACCACAATGAATACTACGGTTCAGTCTTAAAAAGTGGAGGTGCGAAGAGAGATGCAGATTGACGGGTTGAAGATTGGTTTTGCTATTACAGGATCACATTGTATGATACATGAAGTTATAAATGTTATGGAGCGACTGGTAGATGAAGGTGCTGACGTGACGCCGATAATCTCTTACTCCGTTGATAGTATGGACACACGATTTGGAAAGGCGGAGGATTGGAAACATCAATTCCAGGAAATCACTCAAAGGGATCTGATTCTTTCTATTCCTGATGCTGAGCCTATCGGACCAAAGAACATGTTTGATTGTGTTGTCATTGCTCCGTGTACCGGAAATACCATTGCTAAGCTGGCAAATGGTATTATAGATACCCCAGTACTCATGGCAGCAAAATCCCATCTTCGTAATCTAAGACCGGTGGTTTTGGCGATTTCGACCAATGATGGACTGGGGCTCAATGCACGTAATATTGGGACTTTACTCATAACAAAAAATATTTACTTGGTACCGTTTGGTCAAGATAATCCGCAAGTTAAAGCAAATTCCCTGGTAGCGCATATGGATAAATTGCCGGAAACCATCCTCATGGCTTGTGCCGGACAACAAATCCAACCTGTGCTTTTGGATTATCGGTAATATGTGGATCACTGTGGGACTTGGGGCCTTGCTTCCGGTGGGGTACCCTTTCCCACAAGTTAAAAATATTTAAGGAGGAACAAATTAATGCCAAATGTTGCAATTGTTGGTGCCACGGGAGCAGTTGGACAAGAGTTTCTTAAAATTCTCGCCGAACGGAATTTTCCGGTTAATGAATTGAGGCTGTTAGCGACAAAACATTCTGCAGGGAAAATAATTTCATGGCAAGGCCAGAAACTTGAGGTTCAAGAGTCAACCAATGAGAGCTTTAAGGGTATTGACATTGCGCTTTTTGCAGGTGGATCGGGAAGCACGGAATACGCCCATGCCGCAGTGAATAGTGGGGCTGTGGTGATCGATAACAGCAGCGCTTTTCGCCTTGACCTGGAAGTGCCTCTTGTAGTACCTGAAGTCAATCCGGAAGATGTTTCGTGGCATAAAGGAATTATTGCAAATCCCAACTGTTCAACGATTATTATGGCGGTTGCCCTTAAGCCTATTTTTGATTTAGCAGGAATTCGTCGGGTGGTAGTTTCTACATATCAAGCCGTGTCCGGTGCGGGACGCGAAGGTATTGAGGAATTGGAAACACAGGTTAAGGCCTGGACACGGGGGGAAGAACTCACTTCCAAAGTTTTCCCTTATCAAATTGCTTTCAACCTTATTCCACGCATTGATATATTTCAAGAAGGAGACTATACCAAAGAAGAGTGGAAGATGGTATATGAAACACAAAAGATTTTCCACGCTCCCAATATGGCCATTACAGCAACCACCGTTCGGGTACCAGTTTTGCGTAGTCATTCGGAGTCCATTAATGTGGAGACAGATCGGTTAGTCAGTGTCTCAGAAGTCCGGGAGGCTTTAAGCAAAGCGGCGGGGGTTATTGTTGATGACGATCCAGGTAATGACAGTTATCCGATGCCTTGGTTTAGTTCGGATAAAGACGAAGTCTATGTTGGACGCTTGCGTAAAGACTTTTCTATCGCTCAGGGCTTTAATTTGTGGGTGGCAGGGGATCAAATCCGTAAAGGTGCAGCAACGAATGCCGTACAAATCGCGGAACTCCTACTATAATCGTGGTTCGCGGTTCGAGATACGAAGTTCGAAGTCGAAGGATCAAGTTTCAGGTCTAAAATAGGAAGTAAGGCTTCGAGTTAGGTAGTTTAAAGTTCTTAGTAAATGGATAGATCTTTGGTTTGAGGATCAAAGAACGATGTTCAAAGATTGAAAGATTGAAAGATTGAAAGATAAAAGCTTAATAGTTAGGAGTTAGAGATTAGAAGTAAGATTAGTAGTTAGAAGTTAGTATTAGTTTGGTTCGAACATCGAACCTCGAACCTCGATAAGGGGGGTGGAAGGGTTGCGAATTTTGGTACAGAAGTTTGGAGGAACCTCTGTGGCTACGGCAGAGCGGCGAGCAAGTGTGGTCTCCAAAGTTTCAGAGGCTATTCTTAGTGGATATTCTCCGGTTATCGTAGTTTCTGCAATTGGCCGTTTTGGGGACCCCTACGCAACGGATACTTTTTTGAGCATGGTTCAAGAAATTTGTTCTAATTTACCAAAACGGGAGTTAGATCTCCTGATGAGTTGCGGGGAAGTGATTTCCGGGACTATATTAGCAAGTACGTTAATTAGTCTGGGACTTGAAGCGGTTCTTTTTACAGGAGGGCAAGCAGGAATTATTACTGATAATGAGTTCGGGAATGCTCGGATTGTACGGGTAGAGCCTAGCAGGATTCTGGAGCAACTAGCAAAAGGCAAAGTCGTTGTTGTTACTGGTTTCCAGGGAATTACAGAAGACGGACAGATTACGACCCTTGGACGAGGGGGAAGTGATACGACGGCTTCGGCACTAGGTGTTGCTCTCGATGCGGAAGCGATAGAAATTTATACGGATGTTGAGGGAATTATGACGGCAGATCCTCGGATTGTTGAAGATGCACGGACAATAGATACCGTCACTTATAACGAAATATGTCAAATGGCATATCAAGGAGCCAAAGTCATTCATCCACGTTCTGTAGAAATCGCGATGCAACGAAATATTTCGCTCAGAATCAAATCGACCTTTTCAGATGCACCGGGGACATTGGTTACGAACATGTATCCAGATCGAGGAGTTGGGACGGATATTACCTCAGACCGTATTATCACTGGTATTGCGCATACGCCGAATGTCACACAACTTCGGATTCTAACAGAGGATGTTCAAGACAGACATCTTACGGATAAAAAGATATTTAAAGCGATGGCACTTGCCGACATTAGCGTAGACCTCATCAGTGTACAACCGGAAGCAGTGCTCTATACCGTTCGGGATGAGGTTGCGTCTCAAGCAGTTAAAATTTTACAGAATATGGGCTTTGAACCGCGAGTAGTTCCAAATTGTGCAAAAGTATCTATTATAGGTGCAGGAATTGCTGGTGTCCCCGGTGTAATGGCCGATTTGGTAGAAGCACTTTCTGATGCAGGTGTGACTATTCTGCAATCAGCTGATTCACACACTACTATTTGGGTGCTGGTTCATAAGGAAGACATGGCGACGGCAGTCAAAACATTACACCAAAAATTCCGTTTAGGTATTTGAATATAAGCAAAAGAATTGGGTGGAGAGGGATGAGTCAAATGTCTTTTGGAAGAAT
>NZ_JCAIJG010000015.1:0-17504 GCF_059735615.1 Desulfosporosinus sp. Tol-M2 | reverse complement strand
ATAATGAACCTACAGCTACCCATAATGCAACAACCAGAAAGTCTTGAACCTTAAATGAATTTATATATATGAGAGAACCACTTCTCTTGTACCGAATGTAGGATGAGATATGAAAAATTATCAATCCTACAGTAATTGTTGTACATATCCAATAAAACAAATCAAAATCCTCCTTGTAGTTCTTCCGTAAAAGTATAAGACCTAGCTATTTCGTCTAACGGTTATTTAACGAATTTCGTTAATTGTACTCTGAATAGACTTTACACGAACTAGTTCGTATATATATCCTTTATTCGTACAATGAATCCATTCGACAGCAATGAATAGTTTCCCTTTATTTACTCCTTGGGTCCGATAACCAACGTTATAAGTGAGGAAATTAGATTCCTCATTTATAATCAAATCCGACGGTGAATGACGATGCAGCTGTTTCCGTTTTAGAGCTTGGAGTAAAAAAAAGTGCAATCTACGATGCACTATGGTATTCTAACCTTGTATTTCAAATTCGAATCTCGACTAAGTCTATGAGAGGGTGTTAAAATAGTGGCAGGACTTTTCGCAAAGCTCAAAGAAGGTCTAACCAAAACACGGGAAAATTTTGTGGGTAGAATTGAAGAGGTTTTTACCGGCCGGAAGAGAATTGATGAAGAGTTATATGAAGAATTGGAAGAGGTGCTGATCCGTTCAGACGTCGGTGTCAATACAGCATTTGAATTGGTTGAACGGCTGCGAAAAGAAGTCAAAAAACAAAAAATCTCACAGCCAAGTGAGCTTTATCAGGTTCTCCAGGAATTGATCACAGAGTTATTAGGCGAGGAAGAAACGCTTACCTTAGCAAAGCAAGGTCCCAGCATTATTCTCGTGGTTGGGGTAAACGGGGTTGGCAAAACAACCACGATCGGTAAGCTTGCGAACCGGTTAAAAAAGGATGGAAAACGGGTTATCATGGTTGCGGGAGATACCTTTCGGGCAGCGGCTATTGATCAACTTGAGGTTTGGGGAGAACGAGCCGGGATAGAGGTTATTAAACAGCGGGAAGGCGCGGACCCGGCAGCTGTGGCCTATGATGCGGTACAAGCTGCCAAATCGCGTGGGATAGACGTTGTGCTTGTGGATACCGCCGGCCGCCTCCATAATAAAGTAAACTTAATGGAAGAATTGCGTAAGGTCAAGCGGGTAATTGAACGGGAAATTCCGGGGGCGCCTCACGAAGTGTTACTTGTATTGGATGCCACTACGGGACAGAACGCTTTGCAACAAGCCAAACTTTTTCAAGAAGTGGCAGGAGTGACAGGAATTGTCTTAACGAAGCTGGATGGAACAGCCAAAGGGGGCGTCGTGTTAGGAATCAAAGGGGAAACTAGGATTCCGGTGAAATGGATTGGGATAGGAGAGGGAATCGAAGATCTGCGCTCGTTTGTGCCTAAGGATTTCGCAGCAGCACTTTTTAACCGGCCAGACGGGGAGGGAGCATTCTGATTTTTTATGCACTTATTGGGGGAACCGGAGTTGAGAACTTGACGCTGACCGAAAAGCGCGCTATCACGGTGGAAACTCCTTATGGTACGGTAGAACCCGTAGTTGGCAAACTCACGAATCGGGAAATTGTTTTCATGAGCCGACATGGAGGCTGTCACGCCACACCTCCCCATCTCGTGAATTACAGGGCTAATATTTGGGCGCTGCGAAAACTTGGGGTGCGAAAGATTCTCGCCACAGCGGCGGTTGGTTCTTTATCTCCAAATTTTCATTCTGGTGAGTTAGTACTTCCAGATCAATTTCTTGATTTTACTAAAAGTCGTACGCAGACTTTTTACGAAGGTGGGGAACAGGGTGTACTCCATGTGGATATGACCGAGCCCTATTGTTCTGATGTGCGCCGGGTTATTATGGATGCTTCAGAGCAGCTTGGGTTTGTGATAAAGAATGGGGCATGTTATGTTTGTACTGAAGGTCCACGTTTTGAAACCCCTGCAGAGATTCGCATGTTTCAGCACTTAGGGGGGGACCTTGTAGGAATGACGAGCGTCCCTGAAGTTGTTCTGGCTCGAGAGCTGGGGATGTGCTACGCCTCCATCGGGATGGTCACGAATGAAGCAGCCGGGATTACATCCCAGCCGTTAACCCATGCTGAAGTAATGGAAAGCATGAAGGCACTAGGAGTAAAGGTTACAAAAATCATTGAAGAGAGTATTGGATTATGGACTCCCGATCAGAATTGTCGATGTGCCTCAGCAAATAGAGAAGTGGGTAAGTTTTAGAAAGGCAGTGGGACGATGAAATCGATCGAATGGTTAGGGAATGCCTTGCGAATATTAGATCAGAGCAAGCTTCCAGTAGAAACTGTATATCGGGATGCTTTGTCCTATGAGGATGTGGCAGAGGCTATTGAACACATGGAAGTACGCGGCGCGCCTGCTATTGGGGCAGCTGCCGCATATGGATTTGCCTTAGGAGCGCAAGGGTATCAGGGGAATATAGAGGGGCTGCCCGGTTACATGGAAGTGGTACAAGACAGACTCGGGGCGACTCGGCCCACAGCGGTCAACCTGTTTTGGGCACTTCGGCGTATGGAAGATCGTTTACGTGAATGCAGGGAGGTCAAAGATTTAGCTGAGGTGCGGCAGATTTTAATTGAGGAAGCGGATCATATCGCTGAGGATGATCGCCGGGTGAACGGCTTAATTGGGGAATATGGAAATGAGATTATCCCGGAGAAGGCCAATATTCTGACCCATTGTAACGCTGGAGCTTTAGCCACAGTAGAGTACGGTACTGCTCTTGGGGTAATTCGAAAGGCTAATGAAACAGGGAAGACTATTCATGTTTATGCAGATGAGACACGACCTTTATTACAAGGGGCACGCCTAACGACCATGGAACTTATGCAAGACAAGATTCCGGTGACCCTAATTGCAGATAATATGGCTGGATATTTAATGCAACAAGGTAAGGTTGACCTTGTGATTGTAGGAGCGGATCGAATCGCGGCCAACGGAGATACTGCGAATAAAATCGGGACTTACTCCTTGGCAGTCTTGGCCCAAGCGCATGCCATTCCTTTTTATGTAGCAGCTCCAACCTCGACCATTGATTTAAAAGTAGCAACCGGTCAAGAAATACCGATTGAAGAACGTCCTGACAAGGAAATGCGAGAATGCTTTGGGGTACAAGTCGCCCCTGCGGAGGTCAATGTATATAATCCGGCCTTTGATGTCACCCCGGCGAAATATATCACGGGGATTATTACCGAAAAAGGGATTATGACCAATCCTTATTCAGTGAACATCCTTAAATTAATGGTGCGATCCTAAATTTCGGATTGAGCTTTGCCATAGAATTGAGGTTATCCCTTGACGAAGGGTGTGAGGAGGATAGAGAGTATGTCGAAACTTCTAATACGGTCCATGGTGTTACCCATGACCGGACAGGATGTATTTTATCCCCAAGGGGAAATTGCTATCGAGAACGATCGGATTGTATCGGTAGGGGCGCAGGGCTCTGTCCCGGCAAGGTTTATTCCTGATCGTATTCTGGAATTACCTAACGACGTGGTTATGCCGGGGTTAATAAACACTCATACCCACGCAGCTATGACCTTACTCAGGAGCTATGCAGACGATCTGCCGCTTATGCCTTGGCTTAATGAGAAGGTTTGGCCATTCGAAGAAAAATTGACAGAAGAAGACATCTATTGGGGAACGGCCTTGGCGCTTTGTGAGATGATTCGTTCCGGTACGACCACCATGCTGGATATGTATCTTTCAATGGATCAAGTCGCGGAAGCGGTGCTCAAAGCAGGGACTCGTGCTGTCCTTTCACGAGGACTGGTCGGAAATAATCCAAACGGCAACCGGGCCTTAGCAGAAAATATTGAATTGGTTCGATGTTATCACGGCGCCGGTAATGGGCGAGTGAGCATCATGTTTGGGCCGCACGCTCCTTATACTTGCGGAGCGGAGTATCTACAACGCGTGAAAGTTGAGGCGGATCGGCTGGGTGTGGGAATACATATACATGTGGCCGAAACCATAGATGAGATTAAGAATATTGGAGAGCAATACGGAAAAACTCCTGTGCAGTGGCTCGATGGGCTTGGGTTTTTCGGAGGGCATGTAGTAGCCGCACACTGTGTTCATTTGACGCCGGAGGATATGGATATCCTGGCTAGTAGGCACGTTTGTGTCGCTCATAATGCCGAAAGTAATATGAAACTAAGCAGTGGAACCGCTCCCATAACCGAGCTGAGTGCCAAAGGCGTGGTCATAGGACTCGGAACGGATAGCGCGTCCAGTAATAACAATCTCGATCTTTTTGGGGAGATGCGCTCAGTAGCATTTCAACAAAAGCTTAAGGTGGGTTCGACCGTACTGCCGGCTTATGAAGTATTGGAAATGGCCACGCTTGGCGGTGCTCAAACGCTCGGTCTTGAAGATGTTGGGATGCTCGCCCCGGGCTTTAAAGCAGATATCATCACCATAGACATGGCGCAACCGCATTTCTATCCTCGTTTTTCTATCCCGGCACATCTGGTCTATGTTGCCCATGCAGGGGACGTACGCACGGTGATGGTAGATGGTAAAATCATCATGGAAGAACGGAAACTATTGACTATGGATGCAGATAAGGTTTGTCAAGAAGTTGAAACCCGGGCGAAGCGGATTTCAGCGGAGTTAAATGGTTAATTACGGCGGATTCACGAATCCGTGAGCGCAATAGATGAGTTGCCCCTACTTGACAAACTATTAAATATAGTCTAGAATTCGTCTGTAAAGTAAAAATGCTTTACAGGGGGTTCAAGATTGGAAAAACTTGCCAAAATAGCTCTCTTAGTAGATTTTTATGGCCCACTTCTTACGGAAAAGCAACGAAACGTTTGGGAACTTCATTACCAACACGATCTTTCTTTGGCTGAAATCGCAGAAGTGGAACATATCAGCCGCCAGGCTATTCATGATTTGATCAAACGCACAGAACGGATTCTTGCAGAATATGAGGAGAAATTAGGGCTTGTTCAGAGGTTCTGGGCGGAGCGTGAGAAATTAACGGAAGTGAAAACCTTGGCACAGGGATTAAATGAGCAAGATTTTACCAGCCGATCAGCATGGGAGTGCTACCAACAACTACACGTCTTAATTAATGAAGTTTATGTCAATATTTCGGATGACTGAGAACAGAAGTCAGAGACCGGAAGCCGGAGGTCAAAACCGGAGCTAATAAGCTGAAGGCGGGGGCCGGGACTTAGAGGATAGAAGTCGGCAAGGGGACTCGTAGAGTGGATCAAAGCGAAAGCGGGGACAGACATGTTTCAAGGACTAAGCGAAAAACTCCAAGAAACATTTAAGCGGCTCAAAGGAAAGGGCAAGTTAAAGGAAACAGATGTCAACGAGGCTATGCGCGAGGTGCGAGTTGCTTTATTGGAAGCAGATGTTAACTTTAAAGTAGTCAAGGACTTTGTAGCCAAGGTTAAAGAACGTTCGATCGGACAGGAAGTCTTAGAATCCCTTTCTCCCGCACAACATGTTATTAAGATTGTGCATGAAGAAATGATTGAACTTATGGGTGGCGCAACAGGTAAAATTCTCATAGCCTCAAAACCCCCAACAGTGATTTTACTCATAGGTCTGCAAGGAGCAGGGAAGACAACCCATGTGGCGAAATTAGCCAATATGCTCAAAAAACAAGGTAAGCATCCGCTGTTGGTTGCCTGTGATATTTATCGCCCCGCAGCGATAAAGCAATTGCAGGTCTTGGGTGATCAACTGGCAGTGCCTGTTTTTTCTATGGGTCAAGAGGCTCCGGCGGATATTGCTAAGGCGAGCATCAAGCATGCTAATTCAAATGGGCAAGACGTGGTTATTATCGATACGGCCGGACGTTTGCATATCAACGAAGAGCTGATGACTGAACTTCGCGACATTAAAACCGCTGTCAAACCCAATGAGATTTTATTAGTAGTGGACGCAATGACGGGTCAGGACGCAGTTAATGTTGCGGAATCGTTTCATCGGGAACTGGGTCTTGATGGTGTCATTCTCACTAAACTGGATGGTGATACTCGTGGTGGGGCTGCGCTTTCTATTAAAGCAGTGACCGGGTGTACCGTAAAGTTTGCCGGAATAGGCGAGAAAATGGATGCCCTGGAACCATTTCACCCGGACCGTATGGCTTCTCGAATTTTGGGGATGGGCGATGTCCTGACCCTGATCGAGAAAGCGCAAGAGTCCTTCGATGAAAAAAAAGCAAAAGAAATGGAACAGAAGCTGCGCAAACAAGAATTCACTCTCGATGATTTTCTGGAACAAATGCAACAGATGAAAAAAATGGGCCCGCTTTCCTCGATCCTTGAAATGCTCCCAGGGAGTATAGGTAAGCAACTTAAAGATGTGCAGATTGACGAAAAAGATACTGCTCATATTGAGGCTATCATTCGTTCCATGACGACAGAAGAACGCCGAAAACCAGGTATCATTAAAGATTCACGTAAAAAAAGGATTGCTAAGGGAAGCGGTACATCGGTTCAAGACGTCGGACGGCTCCTGAAACAGTTTGAACAAATGCAAAAAATGGTGAAACATTTTGCCAGTCCAAGTAGCTTGGGCATGTTGGGCAGTGGTAAAAAAGGCAAAAAGGGTAAAAAACGGGGATTCATGTGAGGGACTTGTGTAACACAGCTCTCGATGCTTACGACGCAGAGCAAACTAAGGAACTTGCGTTATAACGCTCACTTGCTTGCTCTCGCAGATCAAACTAAGACTAAAGAGCTTGATTTGTGAGAGGGCGGGGTACCCGGCAAATCGGACATCCTTTTCCGGTTGCCGGTCGTGTACGTCCTTGTTCATTGCCCCGTGTTTTGGGTCGCTTTCACGGAAGTTTGCTATTCCGCTTACGTAAAAGACGTCGCGTTTGTGTGACACTGCGTCCCGGGCTTGGAACAAGATAAATGAGCTAATATTTTGATGGACATGCGCTATAATAGGGCGTTGTTTATATAATAAACTTACTTTAAACGGGGTTTATAAACTCCATCTTGAAGTTTAGTTGAACTAATCCAGGGGCTAAATGTGCGATGTCGATTTTGGATGTAAGACATTCGAACCTCGAACCTCGAACTTCGAACCTCGATCAATGAGGAGGTGAAAAAATGGCTACCAAAATTCGCTTATGCCGCATGGGTGCGAAAAAAAGTCCTATCTATCGAATGGTTATTGCTGACGCTAAAGCTCCCCGTGATGGACGTTTCATCGAACAAATTGGATATTATGATCCGACAAAGAACCCTGTGGTTTTGAACATCGACGAGGAAAAGGCTCTAAAATGGCTATCAACGGGAGCACAACCTTCTAATACTGCTAAATCTTTGCTGAGTCAGGCTGGTGTCTTAACAAAATTCCACGAGTCCAAGAACAAAGTGTAAATGAGAGGGGGGGTTCCTGTGAAGGAACTTGTAGAAATCCTCGCGAAAGCACTTGTCGATCATGCTGATCAAGTCAACGTTATCCAGTCTGAGACGGATAAGAGTGTTCATTTGCAACTGACTGTCGCACCTGAAGATATGGGTAAGGTTATTGGAAAACAGGGAAAGATCGCCAACGCTATTCGTACGCTCGTTAAAGCGGCAGCTGTTAAAGACGGTCGCCGAGTTCATATAGACATCGATCAATAATCTTGAGAAGGGCTTAGTGCCCTTCTCAACGTTTAAACTATCAAAACTATCAAAACTATCAAAACTATCAAAACTATCTGCTGTAAGGGGGCAAAAAGTATGGATGACGTGCTGATCGGAGAAGTGTTACGTCCGCAGGGGTTAAACGGCGAACTGAAGATTTACCCTTTAACAACTGATCCTGCACGATTTCTGAAGTTGCAGGAAGTATGTTTGCGGTATGGGGAGATCGAGAAACACTTCAAGATTATTGCGGCCCGAGTACAGCGGGATTTAGTCTTTCTCACGGTAGAAGGGATTGAGGGTATAGACCAGGCAGGAAAGTACCGAGGGTGGGAGGTTCGGATTGACCGCTCAGAAGTTCCTCCTCTGCAAGAGGGTTGGTACTATTTCGAACTTGAAGGGATGCAAGTTTATGAAGGGGATGTCTTGCTAGGCACCTTATCTCAAGTCTTGGAAACTGGAGCAAATGATGTCTATGTGGTTAAGGGGGCTAAAGGCGAAATATATGTCCCGGCACTCAAAAGTGTTGTCTTGCATGTGGATGTCAAAGGCCGACGCATGGATGTCACACTTCCTCGAGGACTGTAATTCGATGTTCGAGGTTTGAACATCGAACATCGAATACCGAATCACGAACGACGATTGTTGGAGGGTTAACATCGGATGATACAATTTACCGTCTTAACATTATTTCCAGAAATGTTTACACCTCTAAATGAAAGCATCCTCAAACGCGCCCAAGAAGCCGGATTGGTTAAAATACAGTTTGTGAATTTTCGAGATTATGCGATCAGTAAACACAAGAATGTGGATGATGTTCCCTATGGTGGGGGCGCCGGCATGCTCTTAAAGCCCGAACCTATTTTTGCTGCCATACGAGATTTGCCCCAGCCCTGTGGTAGACGGAGGATTATACTCATGTCTCCCCAAGGGGATGTCTTTCGTCAAGAGAAGGCTAAGGAGTGGTCTGAACAAGAGGAATTGGTTTTTATATGTGGGCATTACGAGGGGTTTGATGAGCGAATCCGTGAGTTGGCTGACGAAGAGGTGTCCCTCGGAGACTATGTGTTGACAGGCGGGGAACTAGCAGCGATGGTCATGATTGATGCAGTGGTGCGACTAATTCATGGAGTGCTCGGAGAGGGTACTTCCGCCGAAGAGGATTCGCACAGCAACTCACTCCTGGAATATCCCCAGTATACGCGTCCGGCCGATTTTGAGGGAAGGCAGGTTCCCGGAATTTTATTATCCGGCCATCACGCACTGATTAAGCGGTGGCGGAGAAAAGAGTCACTGAGGCGTACTTTTTTGCGGCGTCCGGATTTATTTAAAGCAATTCCCTTTGGAGTTGATGATTATCCGCTGTTAGAAGAACTTATCCTTGAACATGAGGAATTTGCAGCCTATCAAGCATTGTGGAAACATCTCCGCCCGCTGCCCAAGCGACGGCGGAAGACCTCGCCTCATCCCCAGGAAAAACAATAGATATATTAATCCAAATACCTCTTGGTAAAGGAAGTGCGTTGGGAGGAACTCCATGGCAGACATATATTTAGCATTAATCCATGCCCCAGTGTACAATAAAAATATGAAGACGGTAGCGACTTCAATCACCAACTTGGATCTGCATGATATTGCACGTTGCTCAACAACTTATGGTCTAAAACGTTATTTTGTTGTTCACCCCGCTGAAGCACAACGCCAGTTAGCCAAACGTATTCTGGGCTTTTGGCAAGAGGGGTATGGAGCTGTTTATAATCCAGATCGACAAGAAGCGTTTGCCCGGGTAAAAATCGTGGCGAATTTGAATGAAGTTTATGCAGAAATTGAAGCGGAACAGGGGGCAGCTCCTGTAAAAGTGGCGACGGATGCTCGAAAATATGCCAATACAGTCACTTATGCACAACTCCGTAAGGACATCGAAACTGAAGAAGTACCAATTCTATTAATGTTTGGTACGGGTTGGGGACTGCTTAAGGAAGATGTCGAGCAGATGGATCGAATTTTGGAGCCGATCTATGGACCCACGGATTATAATCATTTATCCGTACGGTCCGCAGTAGCTATTATTTTGGACCGCTTACGCGGACACTGAGATGGTCTGGAAAATTGTTGCATAGCTTAATAGGTTGTGATAAAATAAGCGGGTCAGTTAATAGGTGGTCCGCTCGCTGAAATCAGTGTATGAACATCTAGACAAGGAAGGAGGGAATTCTATTATGGATTATATTCGCATGATTGAAGAAGAACAAATGAAAAACGATCTTCCTAAATTCCGTCCGGGAGATACAGTACGTGTACATGTGCGTATTATTGAGGGAACCCGTGAACGTATACAAGTTTTCGAAGGCCTTGTCATCGCTATGAAAGGTAGCGGCATCAGAGAGACCTTTACTGTCCGTCGTGTCTTCGCCGGTGTCGGTGCAGAACGTACTTTTCCTTTACACTCACCTCGCTTGGACAAGATTGAGGTGGCTCGCCGGGGTGTGGTTCGCCGGGCTAAGCTATATTATCTACGTGCACTTTCAGGTAAGGCGGCACGGATTCGTGATCGCCGTACTGTCAAAGGTATAAATGGGCCGGAGTAATCTGGCTCTTTTTTTTGCTAGTTAAAGCATAGGCGGACTGAGACCAGTTGTTACACTCAGCCATCAAGGCGCCCAGCCATCCCGGTGCCTTACCATCCTTGGTGGCACTCTAACCTCGAACATCCTTGTTCGAGTCATGGCTACAGGGACACTTGTCCATCCCGGCGCCCAGCCATCCATGGCGGCGCTACTAACCTCGAACATCCTGTTCGAGTCATGGACAGCGATTTTTATTGTTTTATGGCGTATGCTCCGAGGATTCTTGTTCATACTAAAAGAGTAGTACAAGAGGGGAGCGAGACGATGGAACGTCAGAAAACAAAACGAAAATGGATATTGGGTATTATCGCTGCGGTTCTACTGATTGGTATTTTTCTTCGTTGGGTAGTGTTGCAACCTTATCTGATTCGGCAGCCTTCCATGGAACCCGGTTTGGTTTCAGGAGACCGCATTGTCGTCAATCGACTTGCCTATCGCGGGTGTGCTCCCACTAGAGGGGATGTCGTCGTGTTTGCGTTCCCGAAGGACTTAAAGCGAACCTTTGTTAAACGAGTTATTGCCGCCGAGGGTGAAACAGTCGAACTTCGCGACAATAAAGTTTTTGTGAACGGAGACGTTATTGCGGAGCCCTACGTTAAACCTGGTGATTATCCTCCTTATGGTCCGGAAGTTGTTCCAGTGGGGAAGGTGTTTGTCTTAGGGGATAACCGTCGTGAGAGTGAAGACTCGCGAGAATGGGGTCTTCTCCCGAAAAACTACCTCTTAGGAAAAGCTTGGTTATTATACTACCCTTTTCAACGGTTTAGGTTTTTTTAGCGTGCGTGAGATTCGTCCAGGTTATTCCATTAGGTAACGATAAATTAATCCGGTGGGTCACGTCAAATTATTCCGGTTAATATTTTTATGGGGTTTCTTCCATAAATCAGAGGCCCTCCAAATATCGTGTGCGGCTCTGCGAGAAGGATAAAGAGGGGTATTCATGAGTATTCAATGGTTTCCGGGGCATATGGCTAAAACAAGACGCCTTTTAATTGAGCAACTTAAATGGGTAGATGTTGTTTTAGAACTTGCCGATGCTCGCATACCAGATAGTAGTCGTAATCCAATGCTCCATAAACTGCTCGGAAATAAACATCGATTATTACTCTTGAATAAAGTGGATTTAGCAGATCCCACCTGGACGGCAAAATGGCTTACTTACCTAAGAGCTTCAAGCCCTGTTTATGCGGTTAGCGCAACTTCAGGGTTAGGAGTTAAACAGATTGTGCCAGAATTGGAACGCATGGTGCTGGGAAAACAAGCAAAACAGGCTGAAAAGGGTATTCGTCTACAGACGATTAAGGTGATGATTGTGGGGATTCCCAACATTGGCAAGTCGTCCTTGATTAATCAATTGACGGGCGGAGCCCAAGCAAAAGTCGGTAACAAACCTGGCGTGACCCGGGGAAAGCAATGGGTTCGGATTCATAAACGAGTTGAACTGTTGGATACACCGGGAATGTTGTGGCCTAAACTTGAAGTTCCTGAAGTTGGGCGGAAGCTGGCTGCTCTCGGAGCCATAAAAGATGATGTTTTTGACATTGAAGAATTATCTGCCTGGATCATAGATTGGCTCAATTTGCACTCTCCAAAGGCCTTACTCCGTTATCAGGTCTCGGATTCAGAGGTTACCTTGGAGAGTCTGGGAAGAAAACGGGGGTGCTTGATTCACGGTGGGCGTGTGGATCTGCTCAAAGCCGCTCAGATTTTCCTGCGTGAACTTCGTACGGGACAACTTGGTCCGATAACAATGGATTATATTTAATTGACTTTACATGTCAAAGTGAGAATTAGGCGGAGAAGAGGAGAGAAGCGTGGAACCGTTATCCCTGATGAGTATACGGGAAGTCGAAGAAGCACTGTATAAAAATCCTTCCCCTCGAATGCTTAATGCATGCCGGAACGACCTGCGGCAAGGAGTTCGGCGGCTTGTGGATCGTCTACTTAAGTATCGGCAAGCACAAGCTATGGAAGAGGCCCGTATTCAGCATATGCTTGTCGAAGAAAAGAAATTATGGCAGCAAGGATTCCTGCTGCTGGCAGGTATTGATGAAGCGGGGCGGGGACCTCTGGCAGGCCCGGTTGTTGCTGCAGCGTGTATTCTGCCGGTCCGATTTGATTTATCCGGTCTCAATGATTCTAAAATGCTGACGGAGAGTAAACGGGAAAAACTTTACTCTCAGATTCAGGCGCAAGCGATTGATTATGCGCTTGGAAGTGCTGAGCCGGCGGAGATCGACGCTCTGAATATTTTACAAGCGACTAAATTAGCTATGAAGCGAGCGATTGAAGGTTTGAAAGTTCGTCCGCATTATTTGATGGTTGATGCATTAACTCTCCCTGCTGTTAAGCTGCCGCAGCTTCCGCTGATAGGGGGGGATCAAATAAGTGCGACAATCGCTGCTGCCTCGATCTTAGCAAAGGTGACACGTGACCGTTTGATGGTTGAACTCGATACCCTTTATCCGGATTATTTGTTTTCCAAAAATAAAGGGTATGGCACGCGTGAACATCTGCAAGTTTTGCGGCGTTTAGGACCATGCCCTCTGCATCGAAGAAGTTTCGCTCCGGTGAAACAAGGGACGTCGGTTATATAGAATCATAAGCAGGTAAGCAAAATGACCAATAAATTACAACTTGCTTTTCGAATCCTTGTTCAAACGGACTTTGTGAGTTTGCTAAGGATTCTTTTTGCTATAGCCCAGTCCCCGGAATTTGGCAACGCTTATTAACAGAAGAGGGATCCCTATTTCAATCGGCAAGGAATAGAACGGCCAGATTTTATCCAGATAATCAATAACTTGCATTAAACTTCTAAAGGAATAATAGGCGAAAAGATTAAGAGCTACAATGACTGGAATAATAAGTTTACGGTAATTCTTCATTCTAAAAAGCTGGGCTAAGCCAAGAACAATAGCATAGATAAGTATACTTAGTTTAAGATAACTACCTAAAAAATTTGTAATCATAAAAAACGGATCCATTCGTTCAATAGCTCGTCCTATACTTGCATAACGACTCAAAAGGTAATAAGGGATCTTTAAAATGTTGCATTCCAAGCCAAAAATCATAGTGTAGGAGCCCGTTGTCAGGACGCCGCCCAGACCAATAGCAACGATGGCGGACACCAATATTTTAGCGACCTTTTGGTTATTCCTGATGTTTGGGTAGAAAAAGAGAACTATGAGGAATTCCCCCGCATAAGCGATTACCGTTAATGAGCTGCGTAAGATATTGCCGATGCCGTCTCCAAACACCGGCAACAATTCTGTAAAATCGAATTCGGGAATAAGTAATAAATAACTCATCAAAAAAAATACCAAAATTATAAAGAAGAGAAAATCGGCACTTCGTCCTATTACCTCCAAGCCGTGGTATACAGCATAAGCAGGCGCTAGACTGATTAGGATAAAGAGAACCGGAATGGGGGTATCTGGAAGCGTAACCATGGCAAAAAGACCAACGATTTCATCATAAACAAGAACTCCGGTATGAAAAATCCAGAGAATAACCAGGGCGCTGACAAATTTACCCAACCACGGTCCCAGAACCAGATCGCTATATTCTACAAAGGTCTGCTGAGGAAACATTGCCCCAAGTTTAGAAGTTATCCAGACCATAAGTCCTGCGCAGGGGATAAAGAAAAGAGCGCACATTAGCCAACCATCCCTGGGGGCATAGCCGGCGATAATCGTGGGCAGGTTTAAGATGGCAGTGGCCATATATGTCCAAAACATAATAAAAAAAAGTTGACGTCCATTTATCCTGCCTTCTTCCAGCATCTTTCCACCTACTTTTTGAGTTTACCGCTAAAGGTTTTACTTAATAAGCCATCTCTTATAATTATACTGTCCGCCTTAACGTTAATTGCTGCTTCTGAATACATTTTAGGCCATTGTTCCTTAATACTATCCCAAAGGGCTTTATCCTTGATTTCTACCAGCCGTCCGATGCCGAAGATATCAGACTCACTTTCCTGAGCTTGCTTGAATGCGGAACGGATATGTGCTTCCAACGTTTGATTCAAGGCTGTTTCCGCGCGCTGAAAATCCTCCAGGCTGTTGAGTGGATAGGACCCGCTTTCCACCAGTTCGCCGCGTATTTTGACCATAATATCCGCAGTAATGCGTTTTTCCTGATCAATTTGAACACTGATTTTTGCTTTTTTTTCATTAAACAAACAAGCAATTTGACCGAGGTCAGCAATGGAAACGGTTTGGCTTCCCTGTTTGGCTTCACCTTTTGCCAGCACGAAGCCTTGGGTTTCAGTATTGTTAAGCCAACCGCCCAACTTTTCTGTCTTAAAGAGGGCGAGACCGTTTATTATTAGGTTGTTTTCCTTTTTGAGTTTGTCTGATACAGATACTTCCAAAACCGGAGCCCAGGCGTCTATGCCAGGGGTCATAACTTTTTTACTAAAATCTTTTAAAGTTATTTCCTCAATCCCATAGGATTGGATTTTACCATAGCCTCCCAAGCCGTATATTTCCTTACCTATGTCGCTTTCCATTGTCGGTTTGGCTTGCAGCAGCTCGAAGGCGTTCCCTTTGGCGACATAAATCTTACTCCTTAATCGAATGGGAGGGTACCTCAACAGGTAATCTAATGTCTCGTTTAGATTTCCCTCACAAACCGCTCGACCAAGAATTAGGACTTGGGCATGAGCGAAAAATATAACTCTTGGTACTTTGGGGGTCATATTTTGGACAGCTTCCTCAAGGGATTGACCTTGAGATTCAACAACTTCATAGCTTTGTTCAGACTCGCTTGTAGAGTCTTTTGAACTCCCACCCTGGTTCCCAGGGCGCAGGACAACCGCAGACAGTTTATACATAACCTTTCCACCGGTATTAAGCTGATCGATCCCTATAGCACTGGTAATCGCCAGGTTTTCTGTTTCCCGTTTGCCCCAACAGCCGGTTAAAGTGAGGAGTAGGACCAGGATAAAGGTATAAGTGAAGATTTTTTTCATCATTCTTCATTTCCCTTTGGCGGTTTGCCTTTGGGCATGATTGGTTGGCGTGTTGGGTTATTTTCTGAAACCTCAGTTGGACGTTTAAACAAAGACCATCTGGGGGCACGGAAGAGGTTTTCTTTTAAATCGCTCAAGTTTAAAGGGGCAAGAGGATCGAGATAGGGAACGCCAAAGCTGCGCAAGGAACACAGGTGGATTAAAACAAATAAGAGACCGACAGCTATACCGAGAAAGCCAAAGACTGCAGCCAGGAGCATCAGGGGAAACCGAATTAAGCGGATAGTATGGGATGCCTCAACCGCTGGAATGGTTAAAGTGGAGATAGCGGTCAAGGCGACGACAATGACTGTGACTGAAGAGACAAATCCCGCATTGACTGCCATGTCCCCAATAACCAAGGCCCCAACAATACTGATCGCCGAACCCACGGCCTTGGGTAATCTTATGCCGGCCTCGGTGATAAATTCAAAGACAGTTTCCATAAAGAGGATCTCTATCAAGACGGGAAAAGGCAGGCCTTCCCGGACGCCGGCTAAGCTGATCAGGATTTTAGTTGGCAGCATTTCCAGGTGGAAGGTGCTGACGGCAATATAAAAAGCCGGCAAAATCATAGCAATATTGAGTGTAATAAAACGTAAGTTCCGCGCAAAATTAGCAAAGGGAAACCTCACGTAATTATCATCAGCACCCTCGAGCATTCTGATAAAAGCTGCAGGAACGATAAGCACGAAGGGAGTTGTATCCATTAAAAGAGCGACTCTGCCGTTTAACAAGGCGGCGG
The DNA here is from genome assembly GCF_059735615.1 of Desulfosporosinus sp. Tol-M2. Lineage (NCBI taxonomy): Bacteria > Bacillati > Bacillota > Clostridia > Eubacteriales > Desulfitobacteriaceae > Desulfosporosinus > Desulfosporosinus sp. Tol-M2. The sequence goes on along the minus strand of NZ_JCAIJG010000015.1, from coordinate 1,452 downwards.
CTACCCGGTCAGGCCTTTCGGTCACTATTACCTGGGGAAAGAGGGAATACGGCGTGTCCTCAATGAATTCCTCGATGTAGCCGGATTCGATAATACCGTCGATTTTGATGCGTTCCAGTCTTTGTTTCATTTCCTGAATCAGGCCGGCCAGGGCCAAGCCTTCAAGATAAACTATATTTACCTGGGTTTGGGTGAGGGTTCCGATGGTCATTTTTTCGAATTTTAGCTTGGGGGATTTTATTCTCCGGCGGATAAGCCCCCGATTAACCTGGATATCTTCAAGAAAACCGTCCCTGGGACCCCTTAGTGTACCCTCGGATGGGGCCTCATTGATTGGTCTGTCTTTTTGTCCACTTTTAACTCCTAAGGAAAAACAGACTGTTTCACCGTCCAGAACTAAACCTAAGGTTCCCGTTAGGATTTCTTGAATTAAGGTATTCAGATCGTCTATGGGTTTAACTTGACCAACAGTCAGTAAATGGTCGTAAATGGCTTGATGAAGAGGTCTTTTAAGAGGGTTTTCAAGAGGGTTAGCAGTGCTTTGATTTCCCTGTATCAATAATTGCAGGTTTTTTTCTAAGGAAATGGAATCTACCAGGTCATCAAGGTAGATAATGAAAGCGTCAGCAGAATTTGCGAGACCTATTTTCAAGGGTCTGGCAACCAAGTCGCAACAATTGGCCAATTCTTGCTGTAAATAGGCCATGTTGTCTTGCAGGTTGTTAGTCACAGCTTGTTGAGTCGGTGACCAAACAGGCGGTTCTGATACTTGACGTTTAACTTTTCGTTTGTGATTTATGCTCTTTGAAAGTTTTTTTAGCAGTTTAGTCACCTTCTTTGTGAGCTCGCTTTTAATTAAATACTAAATAATCAAATAAATCATTGCTTTTCCTGAGTTATTTTAGCCAAAAGGTGGTAATATATGCAGATGCTTTATTTACTATCCACTTAATTCTAAACTACGTCCACTCCGCTTAGGGTTACATGGGATCAAGAAGATTTGCCCGGGTGTTTACCATGAGGCGGAGTCTATTCCCACCGCAGCAAAGCATGTAACTCCTTATAGAAAATGGAGTCTCGAATAAAGATGCTCAAGTTGTTGATACAGAAACTTAGATGGATACATTGCTAAAGGAGCTGTCCGAAAATCTGTGGAGAATAAACAATCCCTGGGGAAATATGGCGAAGAATATACGGCTCGTCTTGTGCAAGAAGCTGGGTTAAGAATCATTACCCGTAATTATCGTTGTCCGAAAGGCGAGATGGACATTATCGCGCACGATGAAGAAACACTGGTCTTCATAGAGGTGCGTACACGTCAATCGTCTTTTAGAGGGTGGGGTGAGGAGAGTATTACGCAAAAAAAGGCGCAGCGCTTGCAGGCGATTGCTTCATATTATGTGCTGCAACAGGGGTATAAAAGCTGGCCATCCATAAGGTTTGATGTAGTTG
>NZ_JCAIJG010000096.1:0-2751 GCF_059735615.1 Desulfosporosinus sp. Tol-M2 | reverse complement strand
CCAAGAAATTAAGGGAACGTGGGGTATTTCAATGACCATCTTTTACTGGAAATTCAATCTGATAATGGTCAACATCAACAAGATGCGCGCAGGATAACGCATACCCCATGCAGCCGTCGTGCCTGTGGACAGTGTGGGCAAGTCAACCCCAAAGCATACTTCAAATTAGACTTGTCCAAAGCCTGTGGGAAAGCTCTTTTAAGACAGACCCCAAATAGCTTTTCCACAGGCTGGCACTGTCCACAGGCTCAGGATGATCAAAAACTCGGCATAACTGCCCCAACAGTACAGCTTTGGCGTAGTCTTGGGTTTCAACAGGCTTATCCATGACAAGGGCATATACCTATATAGCCCGGGTAATGTTTTTCATAAGAACGTGAAAGACATATAAACCACAACAACAATAGCCGGAAATAACGAGCGAGATAGAGTAAAAATGAAGGTTTATGACATCAGATGTCACAAGTTAACACGAAATGCTTCTCCAAGCAAACTTTTTTGATCATGAAGACAGTTACGGGAGAAGAAGCTACTAAAGGACAGTGATACCATTAGGAGGGATTCAAGATGGCTTTTATACGCTGGCGCGGCAGATGTGCTCAGTTATTGGCCACAGTGTACGTGGATGGCCGTTCTAAACAGATAACACTTACCAATTTGCCCAACTTTTATATCCCAGAAGCTACTATGAATTACGTAGCAGAGAAATTTCCCGATGTCTTAGTGGATTGGGTTACTGTAACCCGTTTGCTGGCTGAAGGCCCCCCGAACATTTTGAAGGAGAAGACACCGGCAGAACATTTGGATATGGCTGAAGTTGAACAGCATCTGCTGAAGTGGGCAGCTGAGGCCAAAGTGGCAAACCATGCCCAACATCTGTATGCCGCAGCAGGAGTATTGACCGAGTGGAGGGCAAGGTTCTATCAGGAAAATCAGTTAAGCGAAAAACCAAGTAAGTAAACAGGGCCATAGCGGCCAAATTCAGGTCGAATCTTTTAGGAGGTGGTGAGTAACTACAAACTTTCTTGTGAATTTTGTTGGTGACTATGGCAAAATGGAACCGTGAGGTTCGTTCTGGTTAGGCCTTCTGTTCCTTGAGGCTTCGATCTCTTAAAAAGTCTGACTACCAGCCCATAACTTGAACTTTTAACTCGAAGGTTGCACAGCTTATTGGGAGCCCATCCGATTAGGGTAGCAGGTCGGTTGGATTCATGGTCTCTTTAAGACGAGTGCTGATTCGGCGAGGTTGTTGATCGGTTATGGCGCCTGGTCCCAACGTTAATCTTACATAGCCTGGCTCAGAAAGTGAGGTGATTTTAATTGAGCTTATTTGTCGGTATTGATGTGAGTTCCAGTGATTTTAAAGTACGAATTCTCAATGATCATGGGGATGAGCCCTTAAAGCGTTTGCTGGCTTTGAATAACCAACCCGGATGCGAGCAGATTGCAAATTATCTCGTTAAAGCTTACGCTCAAGAGAAACCGGAACGGCTTGTTATTGGCCTGGAAGCCACCTCAGTGTATAGCTGGCCTTTACAGATGTTCTTAGCTGAGGAACCTCGTTTAGCACCTCTGCAGCCTCAAATTTATTCCTTTAACCCTAAGGTCGTCGCCAACTTCAAAAAGGCTTACGTGGATCTTCCGAAAAACGATTGGATTGATGCCTGGGTCATCGCTGAACGCTTACGGTTTGGCCGCCTTCCAGAGGGCTCTCAGGTTGATTTCCGTTACCTTCCCCTACAGCGTCTTACACGCTTTCGTTGTCACTTAATTGAGATGATCTCCAGGGAAAAGAACTATTTCCTGACGAACTTATTCCTAAAGTTTAGTACGCTTGCTCAGGGCGCCGTCTTCAGCGATACCTTCGGTGCAACATCTGAATCCTTGACCCTTGAATTCTTTTCTCCGGAAGAGGTTGCGGCTCGACCGCTTGATGAACTGATTGATTTCCTCATGGAGAAAGGGAAAAACCATTTCGTGAATCCAGAAGCCACAGCCCTTCAGTTAAAGGAAGCTGCCTGTAAAGCCCATCGCCTGCGGGGGAGTCTCTTGCAACCAATTAATCTCATCCTGGCCACCAGCATTGAGACTATCCACACTTTAGAGAAACAAGTGAAAAAAATTGATAAGGCGATTACAGCCGAGATCAGCCATTTCCCCAATACGCTCATCACAGTTCCCGGCTTTGGCCCGGTTCTTTCAGCCGGTATTATTGCTGAGATTGCAGATATTCGCCGTTTTCCCAATGAAGGAGCCTTAGCGAAGTTTACGGGATTGACCTGGCGTAGTCACCAATCGGGGGATTTTACAGCAGACGACACCCCTTTAACCCGAACCGGTAACTCTTACTTGCGAAGTTATTTCATTCAAGCAGCAAATTGCGTTCGAAGGAATGAACCCGAGTACAAATCCTTCTATGAGCGCAAATTCTCAGAAAGTAAAACTCATCATCATCGCCGTGCTCTTGTGCTCACCGCACGTAAACTCGTCCGGATGGTTGATGCTCTGCTACGCAGCAACCAAATCTATATGCCACAAGGCAACAGGGGGTGACGCCTATCTAAACGAGTCAAGAAACTGCACATCCATTCTTTCAACTTATTTCCATTTCTTTATTGAGATGGGGTAGTTCTTTGTTGCTTTTTTTAGCCTCCCTTCAATGCTCTAATGAAAAATTTATTTATTTAGGGTATTGACATATTACCGAAGGACTTATTAACCGCGCTAGGTTCACCGCCAGAATCCTTGTCC
>NZ_JCAIJG010000186.1:0-1272 GCF_059735615.1 Desulfosporosinus sp. Tol-M2 | reverse complement strand
ATTTCCTATTATTTATCTTATCGAATGTTCCCCACATGCGTGGGGATGAACCGGGAGGAATAATGTGTCCTAAACAGGACTTGAGTTGACAGTGGCCCGATCCTTCCGGATTGATAACAGCGGTTAGGCTGCTGTCATTTCGCTTAAATTTTTCTCTCTAAAGAGCTTCAATCCATCCTGGAATGTATCCATGGGAGTTCTTCCCTGGCAACGTTTCCCCTGATGGGTTCTTTTTTCATTGTACTCATCCATATACGCATCCAGATCGACTTGCAAGGATTCCAGATCCGCATAGAGCCTCTTTCTAAAGGCAACCTTGTAAAATTCATTGAGAATGGTCTGATGGACCCTCTCGCAGATTCCATTCGTCTGGGGACTTCTGACTTTCGTCTTGGTATGATCGATGTCATTGAGCTGCAGAAACAGTTGGTAAGGATGCTTATCGGGAGATCCACAGTACTCCGTTCCCCGGTCCGTTAAAACCCGTAAAACGGGAATATTGAAACTCTCAAAGAAGGGGATTACCCGGTCATTCAGAAGATCGGCTGCCGTAATGGGGATCTTCGCCGTATATACCTTGGCAAAGGTGACCGCTGAATAGGTGTCAACGACAGTCTGCTGATAAATACGGCCAACACCCTTCAAATAGCCAACATAAAATGTGTCCTGGCTGATGAGGTAGCCCGGATGCTGTGTCTCGATCTCATCCGGATGGGATTCTCTCTCCCTTTTCGCTGCCTCTAACGCAACCAGTTGAGCTTCCGTATAAACGATGCCTTCTTTGGCTGCTTTCTCTTCCAGAAGATGTAATCGTTTCTTGAAGGTTTCTAAACCATGCCTGAGCCAGATACTACGGACTCCTCCGCTGGAGACCAAGACCCCTTGCTTCCTCAACTCATTGCATGCCCTGGCCTGGCCATAAGCCGGATATTCATACGCCATGGCCACCACAGCTTCTTCAATCTCCGGCGATACCCGGTTCTTAATACAAATCTTCTTCCGGCTTTTTTCCTTCAGTCCTTCTATCCCTTCTTCTTCATAAACCTTCTTGATGTCGTAAAAATGCTGCCTTGAAACACCATTAATCCGACAAGCCTGGGATACGTTCTGTAGATATTCAGCTAATTCTATCAAACTGAGTTTGTTTCTGATAAGCTTCTGCTCGGTGGTCATTTCCTTTACCTCCTGTTTATTGATTGCTGCTAACAATCCGGGAGGTATCTGACCACCTTTTCTGACAAACTGTCAACTCAAGTCCGTCCTCTTACAAAT
>NZ_JCAIJG010000020.1:0-2081 GCF_059735615.1 Desulfosporosinus sp. Tol-M2 | reverse complement strand
CATTGTCAATGCGCTGCCAGTTTAAAAGCAATCAGTAATGCAACCCAGGAAATCCAAACCGGCAGGAAAGAAGTGGTTATCGCCGGGGGAACAGAGAGTTTAAGCCGGGCGCCTTTCTATCTGAAAAATGCGCGCTATGGATATAAAGCCGGCGACGGGGTTTTAGTCGATTCCCTAACCGAAGCCGGACCGGGCGGACAGCCTTTATCGATGTACGGCTATGTTTCGATGGGTGATACGGCCGAGAATGTGGCGGAACGCTTTAATGTTTCACGTGAGGATCAGGATAGATTTGCTGTGCAGAGTCAGGCCAGATGTGCGGCATCCATAGAGAATGGTGTTTTCAAGGATGAGATTGTACCGGTGCCGATTAAGACCAGAAAAGGCGAGTTTATGTTTGATACGGATGAAGGTCCCAGGGCTACGTCGATGGAAGCGCTGGCAAAACTAAAACCGGCGTTTAGGAAAGGCGGATCAGTTACCGCCGGTAATTCCTGCGGTCGTAACGATTGTGCCGCCGCAGTTCTTCTGATGTCGGCGGATAAAGCCAAGGAACTGGGCGTTAAGCCTTGGGCCAGAGTTATTACCGATGCTTTAGTGGGCTTAGATCCTAATATTATGGGAGTTGGTCCGATCCGGGCTACGCGTCAGGCCTTAAAACAAGCCGGCCTTACGTTAGACGATATAGACCTGATCGAATTAAACGAGGCCTTTGCCTCCCAATCCGTGCAGGTTATTCGGGAGCTCGGGTTTGATATGTCGAAAACGAATGTTAATGGCGGAGCAATAGGCTTAGGTCATCCGGTTGGAGCGACGGGAGCGCGCTTAATGACTACTCTTCTGCATGAACTGCGTAAACGTAAAGGGCGCTATGGTCTGGTTACGCTTTGTATCGGCGGCGGACAAGGTATGGCGACGATTGTCGAGGCATTGTACTAAAACCGAGGTTAGTTGTGAGAATTAGGAATCAGAACTCAGAACTCAGAACACGAACCTCAGAATAATACTGATCTATAGAAGCATTACCGCGTCAATCGGGGTAATGCTTTCTTTAGTTAACTCAATGTATTTATTGGGTTATTTTAATATCAGAGAAAAAGATGATGGTATTGGTAATTTTGTTAGAATAGAAGGAGGGATATGCCGCACAACGTCGAAAATACATATTTAGATTAGATAATAGTTGTTAAATGCAATAATAATTTGGATTACCGAGGAGTGTTTTCATGTCAGAGATGTCTCGTTCAGTTCAAAACTGGGAGCAGGCGATAAAGCAAATTAAGTCTGTTAAAGATGCTCGGATTATTGCCGATTGGCAAGGGGAGATCGAAGAAGTTCATATTCTGGCAGGTTCAGGGCGAGCTCCGAAGCAAATTGTCAGGGATGTTGAATCAATTCTGGTAGCTCAATTTGATATGCAAATTGACCATAAGAAGATCAGTGTCGCACAAGTAGAGGATGATGAGGAGGGAACCTTCGCCATAGGAGAGTGTATGCGTCCCAAATTGACTGAAGTGACACTCAGAACTGTTAATCGCCTGGCTGAAGTTAAGGTGGAACTGTTAACGGGAGACAAGACTATTGAAGGAGTCGCCCAGGGGCCGTCCTCAGCTCACAATAAGTTGCGTTTGTTCGTTGAGGCCACCCTGAAAGCGCTTTCGCCGTTCACCATGGATAAACTTCTATTCGTCACGGAGGAAGTTGGAATTACTCAACTTGCCGAGCAACAGATTGCGCTGGTTTCCATAACCTTGATCACTTCCGCGGGGGAACAAGCCCTTACCGGATGCGCTTTGGTCAGAAACGATGATCGGGAAGCCGTCGTTAAGGCGACTCTTGATGCCGTCAATCGAAAACTGCGGTTGATTAACAACGATTAACTTGCGAATTTTGGCCGACCCACCTAACAATAAGATTCGGAAACCTGTTTTTTCCCAACATAGCGAAGCGAAAAAAATAGCGGAACGGAAAACGAGCGAAGCGGTGAAACTGTCCCTTTGATAAATAAATCAAGGAGGTTTACCGCAAATGAGTAAATTATTCAAAGCGATTACTGTTCTCGTTACTCTCGTTCTTGCCGG
>NZ_JCAIJG010000189.1:0-1505 GCF_059735615.1 Desulfosporosinus sp. Tol-M2 | reverse complement strand
CGTTACTCTCGTTCTTGCCGGAGGCGCAAACTTCAGAATCTAATATGTGAAAGTTGGTTGGCCAAAACATATACGAGGTGGGAAATGAAAGATCTTCCGAAGTCCTTTAAGAGACTGTTTATTGTGATCACCCTATTAGCTCTGGTAATTTGGATTAGGGCTATCTGCCAAATGAATTGGGCGATGATCGATGTCTTTCATTTATTAATATTTGGACTTCTTGCGGCGGTCAGCGAATCCCTACCGGTTTCCTTACCCAGGGGCGGTTATGTGACCGTGGGTTTCGCTGTGTTTATTTGCGCGGCCATTTTATTTCCTTTTGGGGTTTCCGTATCGGTGGCTGCAATAGGAGGACTGTTTGTTTTTGGGAAAGAAGTGCAGGGGGAGCCATTTTACAAAAGGGTGTTTAACGCGTCACAGTTTGTAGTAGCTATTTGCGCAGCAAGCGTTGTGCTGAAGTTAACAGCAACGGGGTTTAGTGCCGCCCCTCTGACAATAATTATTTATCTTGCGGCGGCGTTTACTTACATGTTAACAAATATAACCCTGGTGGCAATTGCCTTGGGGGTATTACAGAACAAATCTCCCTGGTTTATTTGGTTCGGAAATATGAAATGGGCTGTGCCCAACTTTATGGCGCTGGTACCTCTTGGTTTGCTCATGGCTTTGATTTATGATAATTACAGCTCAGGGGGACTGCTCCTGCTCTTCATTCCCCTATTGATTTCGCGCCATTCCTTCCAGCTTTATGTAGACATGAGAGAAAATTATCTGAATACGGTTGAAGCCTTGGTTCAGGCGCTGGAGGCTAAAGACACGTACACTAGCGGACATTCCGAAAGAGTCGGAAAATTTGCAGTCGCTGTAGCGGAAGAAATCAAAATGAGTGATGAAAAGATAGTGTTCCTCAAATACGCAGCCGTGTTGCATGACATAGGAAAGATTGGGGTAAGCGAAGCAATTCTGAATAAAGAGGGGAAACTGCTGGAACTGGAGTGGGATTCCATTCGTGCTCATCCGGTCATCGGGCAGACAATTATCAAAAAAATTAAATTTTTATTTGATATTGGGCTCGTAGTACGTCATCACCACGAAAGATATGATGGAAAGGGCTATCCGGATGGAATCAAAGGGGAAGAAATTCCGCTGGAAGCTCGGATCATTGCCGTTGCCGATACTTATGATGCGATCACTTCCGATCGGATTTATCGTAAAGGCCGGACACATGACGAGGCCATTGCTGAACTTAAAAGAGTCGCCGGAACCCAATTGGATCCGGAGATAGTAGAAATATTCTGTAAAGTGGTCAAGAGTGAATCGACTGTTCGAACGGTCAGAACTGACCAATTACAAACTGCTTAGTCATTTAGGGAGGTTTAAGAGGTAAAGTATGCTCATCGAGACCGTGATTCTAGCTGTGTTTATAAGCCTTATCAGCGGAGGAAAAATGAGTCGTCTGGGCCAGCTCAACTTCCGAAAATTTAGGCTGGTTCCCTTGGCCCTTT
>NZ_JCAIJG010000072.1:0-1505 GCF_059735615.1 Desulfosporosinus sp. Tol-M2 | reverse complement strand
CGTTACTCTCGTTCTTGCCGGTGGCGCAAGCTACAGAATCTAATATGTGAAAGTTGGTTGGCCAAAACATATACGAGGTGGGAAATGAAAGATCTTCCGAAGTCCTTTAAGGGATTGTTTATTGTGATCACCCTATTAGCTCTAGTAATTTGGATTAGGGCAATCTGCCAAATGAATTGGGCGATGATCGATGTCTTTCATTTATTAATATTTGGACTTCTTGCGGCGGCCAGTGAATCCCTACCGGTTTCCTTACCCAGGGGCGGTTATGTGACGGTAAGTTTTGCGGTGTTTATTTGCGCGGCCATTTTATTTCCTTTTGGGGTTTCCGTATCGGTGGCTGCAATAGGAGGACTGTTTGTTTTTGGGAAAGAAGTGCAGGGGGAGCCATTTTACAAAAGGGTGTTTAACGCGTCACAGTTTGTAGTAGCTATTTGCGCAGCAAGCGTTGTGCTGAAGTTAACAGCAACGGGGTTTAGTGTCGCCCCTGTGACAATAATTATTTATCTTGCGGCGGCGTTTACTTACATGTTAACAAATATAACCCTGGTGGCAATTGCCTTGGGGGTATTACAGAACAAATCTCCCTGGTTTATTTGGATCGGAAATATTCAATGGTCTATTCCTAACTTTATGGCGCTGGCGCCTCTTGGTTTGCTCATGGCTTTGATTTATGATAATTACGGCTCAGGGGGACTGCTCCTGCTCTTCATTCCCCTATTGATTTCTCGCCATTCCTTCCAGCTTTATATAGACATGAGAGAAAATTATCTGAATACGGTTGAAGCCTTGGTCCAGGCGCTGGAGGCTAAAGACACGTACACTAGCGGACATTCCGAAAGAGTCGGAAAATTTTCAGTCGCTATAGCGGAAGAAATCAAAATGAGTGATGAAAAGATAGTGTTCCTCAAATACGCAGCCGTGTTGCATGACATAGGAAAGATTGGGGTAAGCGAAACAATCCTGAATAAAGAGGGAAAACTGCTGGATTTGGAGTGGGAATCCATTCGCGCTCATCCGGTCATCGGGCAAACAATTATCAAAAAAATTAAATTTTTGTTTGATATTGGGCTCGTAGTGCGTCATCACCACGAAAGATATGATGGAAAGGGCTATCCGGATGGAATCAAAGGGGAAGAAATTCCGCTGGAAGCCCGGATCATTGCCGTTGCCGATACTTATGATGCGATCACTTCCGATCGGATTTATCGTAAAGGCCGGACACATGACGAGGCCATTGCTGAACTTAAAAGAGTCGCCGGAACCCAATTGGATCCGGAGATAGTAGAAATATTCTGTAAAGTGGTCAAGAGTGAATCGAGTGTTCGAACGGTCAGAACTGACCAATTACAAACTGCTTAGTCATTTAGGGAGGTTTAAGAGGTAAAGTATGCTCATCGAGACCGTGATTCTAGCTGTGTTTATAAGCCTTATCAGCGGAGGAAAAATGAGTCGTCTGGGCAAGCTCAACTTCCGAAAATTTTGGCTGGTTCCCTTGGCCCTTT
>NZ_JCAIJG010000157.1:0-26699 GCF_059735615.1 Desulfosporosinus sp. Tol-M2 | reverse complement strand
ATTATTCATTCTGTCAGCCTCAGCGAAGACGACCGCCTAGTTGCACTTATACGGGCTAAAGGGGGATACAAGTGAAACGGTTAGGGATTATGGGCGGAACCTTTGATCCGATTCATTATGGGCATTTGGTTGCTGCAGAAATGGCACGAGCGGAGTTTAGTTTAAACAAAGTGCTATTTATACCGTCTGGGACGCCGCCGCATAAAGAGAGAAGTGACATCACGGCAGCAGAATTGCGTTTCGAGATGGTTGAACGTGCCATTCAAGATAATCCGGCGTTTGAAATTTCTGCCCTCGAACTTAGGAGAATAGGGCCATCCTATACAGTGGATACCTTGCGCGTTTTGCGCCGCACTTGGCCGGAACATGAACTTTATTTCATCACGGGATCAGATGCTCTTCGTCAGATTTTTTCCTGGCGTGAAGTAGAAGAAATTTTGATGATGACCAAATTCATTGGGGCGGCACGACCGGGGTTTGACGCAAGGGATTTTCTCCTTCAGGTCCAAAAAGAGCGCCCGGAAACTCAGGAGAGGATTCATTACATAGAAGTGCCTGCTTTAGCGATTTCCTCAACAGATATTCGAGCGAGGGTTAAGCGGGGGCAACCAATTCGGTACCTTTTGCCTGAGCCGGTTCGTCTTTATATCCAACAACACGGGCTTTATACTGCGCAGGTAATGTCTGATAAGTCATAGTTTATATGATAATAATGGCTATAGTTCGTATAGTCTACCTGGATTTGATCATACTAGAAACGATCGATGAATCAATTCAAAGAGGTGACCATAAAAATATGTCAACAACACTTTATGTCGGGAATCTCCCCTGGAATACTACTGCAGACGAACTCAGTGGATTCTTTGCCCCATTTGGACAGGTTGAAAGTAGTCGAATTATTACCGATCGTGAAACCGGCCGCTCACGGGGGTTTGGTTTTATCGAAGTCGGAGAAGCGGATGCGACTCGAATGGCTGAAGAGCTGAATGGCAGAGATTTTGGTGGACGACCATTAACGGTTAATGAGGCCAAACCGAAACAAATGTAATACTCTGCGGAAACAAGCACCAACTTCCATTTTAAGATCATGGAAAGGGGTGCTTGTTTAGTAATATTATTGTGAAGTCACCGGGAATGCATCTTAATTATTCAATTTACTTAGGAACACTACATAAAGTGGGGGGATTTTTTAGTGTTTCACTTATTGTCATGGACTAAAAGGCTGTCATCATATGTAATGTTATGTTAATATTAAAGGTAGCGAGTGGATTTTTATACTAGAAACTATATTATCCGCAGCTTTATTATCTTGCCGAATCAGAGGCGGTACTGGAGATATTTCATCGTATAAGTGTAGGAAACAACGTTTATGTATATAATATTCTAGGTTAGAGATAAAAGGGGAGCAGGGGAATAGTGGAATTACGGGCGGAAGAGGTGTTGAATTTAGCAGCTCGCGTCCTTTCGGAGGAACGTTTTAAACACACCTTAGGTGTCGCGGATTGTGCTGAAGAGATGGCCAGGCACCACGGATTGGATCCACTCAAAGCGCGTTGTGCAGGTTTAGCGCACGATTTGGCAAAAGAGATCCCTATAAAGGATCAGTTGAGTTTAGCCCGGCGGTGGGATTTGCTGCACTATCCTGAAGATGAGCAGTACCCGGCCGTATTACACGGGCCTCTTGCGGCATATTGGCTGGAACATTATTATAAAGTTGACGATTCTGAAGTCCTGGCGGCAATTGCGAGTCATACGTTAGGGAGACCAGGAATGTCTCCTTTGGAGATGCTTATCTACAGTGCTGATTTGACTGAACCTCGTCGTGATTTTCCAGAAGTGGATATATTGCGCCAATCCCTGTATGATGATTTAGGAAAAGGTACTTTAGACTGTGTTGAGCGCACTTTAAGATACTTGAGACAGAGAAACAAACCGATTCATCCCTTAACCCAATTGACTTATGAGGATTTGCAAAGGAGGCAAAATGTTGGAACTGGATCAAAAAATGCTTAAACAGATTGTTAGTCTTGTCGAAGACAAAAAAGGCATAGATATTTCCTTACTCAATTTAAAGGGAATATCCATGGTTACGGATTATTGCCTGATTGTGACGGGAAATACGACAACTCAGGTTAAAGCCATAACCGATCATTTGGAAGTGAAGTTACCGGAGATGGGAGTTCCGGTTTTCCATCTTGAAGGGTTACCGGCTGCTAAATGGGTTTTGATGGATTGTGGCGGCGATTTAGTCATTCATGTGATGACCCCTGATCAGCGCGAATTTTATCAGCTTGAACGACTTTGGAAAGACGCGGGAGTTGTCTCTTTTGATACTAACCTAGTATAATTAAAAGTGTAAATGCCATGATAGGGAGCAGTACTCAGGTTACAATGAATACCGGCGCGAGCCATAAAATCGTCTGAGCACTTAAAATTGGGTGGTACCACGGGAGCATGTCTCTCGTCCCTTAAGGGACGAGGGATTTTTTGGTTTAAATTTTTTATAAAATCTTGAGGGGGCAGCTTTATGCAAGAGAAGTATTCGTTTTCTAAGATTGAACCGAAGTGGCAAAAAAAATGGATGGAGAACAAAGCTTTTAAGACCGAGGAAATTTCCTCAAAACCGAAGTATTATGCCTTGGCTATGTTTCCTTATCCTTCAGGTGATCTGCACATGGGGCATGTGCGTAACTACTCCATAGTGGACGTCATAGCTCGCTATAAACGGATGCGAGGGTTTAATGTTCTGCACCCCATCGGTTGGGATTCCTTTGGTTTACCGGCGGAAAATGCCGCAATCAGACACCAAACCCCTCCGGCGGACTGGACCTGGAAAAACATCGCCAATATGCGGCGCCAGCTTCAAGAGATGGGGATTTCCTATGATTGGGACCGGGAAATGGCTACCTGCCACCCTGGCTACTATAAATGGACGCAGTGGATTTTTATGGAGTTCTACAAACATGGCTTGGTGTATAAGAAAAAGGCTGCCGTGAACTGGTGTCCGTCTTGCAGCACAGTCCTGGCCAATGAGCAAGTTGTGGATGGAGCCTGTGAACGGTGTGATACCATAGTAACTAAGAAAAACCTGGAGCAGTGGTTTTTTAAAATCACCGATTATGCGGATGTTTTACTGCAGGATTTAGATAAGTTGCCGGGATGGCCTGATAAGGTGAAAACCATGCAACGCAACTGGATCGGCCGTTCTGTTGGGGTGGAAGTTAATTTTTCCTTAGTTGAACGCCCGGAGAAGATCCCGGTGTATACCACTCGGATCGACACCCTTTTTGGGGTGAGCTATGTGGTCTTGGCACCGGAACATCCTCTGGTCATAGAGCTGGTCAGGGGGACGGAGTATGAAGCTGAGGTGCGGGAGTTTATAAAAAAGATGCAGGGACTCAATGAAATTGCCCGGACGTCTGCGGAAGCGGAAAAGGAAGGGCTGTTCATCGGTTCGTATTGTCTTAATCCGTTAAGTGGGGAAAAAGTGCCGATCTGGATTACCAACTACGTGCTTCTCGAATACGGAACAGGCGCGGTTATGGGCGTGCCTGCTCACGATGAGCGGGACTTTGAATTTGCAAAGAAGTACGGCTTAGGAATTCGTTCGGTTATTGTTCCCGCAGGTAGTGCGCCGTGCGCGAAAGATCAACCGCTCGAGGGTGCCTACACGGAGGAAGGGGTTATGGTTAATTCTGATTCCTTCGATGGTCTGGATAGTAATGAGGGCCTGGAACGGATTGCCGATGAAGTGGAGCGCCGTGGTAAGGGTCAACGGAAAGTCAACTTCCGTTTGCGTGACTGGCTCATTTCTCGTCAACGCTATTGGGGTGCGCCTATTCCGATTGTGTATTGTGAATCCTGTGGAACATTACCGGTGCCGGAAGAACAGCTGCCCGTTTTGCTCCCCGCGGATGTCGTCTTTAAAGCCGGGGAAAATCCTTTAGCCTCCTCAGTATCTTTCACAGAAACAACCTGCCCCGAGTGTGGGGGAGTCGCTCGGCGTGAGACGGATACGATGGATACGTTTGTTTGTTCCTCGTGGTATTTTCTGCGTTATACTGACCCCCGCAACACGGAAGCCGCTTTCGCCAAATCTGCGGTGGATCAGTGGATGAACGTGGATCAGTACGTTGGTGGGGTGGAACATGCCATTCTACACCTATTATATGCACGTTTCTTTACCAAGGCTTTTCGGGATTTAGGCTATGTGAAAGAGGATGAACCGTTCCAAAACTTGCTTACCCAGGGAATGGTTTGCATGGATGGATCTAAAATGTCCAAATCCAAAGGGAATATCGTGAGTCCGGAGGTAATTATCGGAAAGTATGGGGCGGATACGGCACGGTTATTTATCTTGTTTGCTGCCCCGCCGGAGAAAGACTTGGAGTGGAGTGATCAAGGGGTTGAAGGGTGTTATCGTTTTCTGAACCGCGTTTGGCGTCTGGTCGCTCAATATGGGTCCAGTATAAAGGAAACCCTAAAGCACTTATCCCCGTCGACTGACCATGCGGACCATTGGGGGAGCCTGGATGCAGTCAGTAAAGAAATGCGCCGTCAAACTCACCTGGCTATCCAGAGAGTGACGATAGACATCGGAACGCGTTTTAATTTTAACACGGCAATCAGTACCATCATGGAACTGGTTAACACTTTGTATATCTATAAGGAACAGCCTACAGCGGATGCTGCGGTCGGCAAGGAGGCGATTGAAGCGATTCTGTTACTCCTGGCTCCCTTTGCTCCGCATATCACGGAAGAGCTTTGGCTGGAAATTGGGCATACGGGGAGCATTCACCAACAGCCCTGGCCAGAAGCGGATCAAGCTGCTCTAGTGCAAAATGAAATGACTGTTGTCCTTCAAGTGAATGGGAAAGTCCGGGACCGGATTATTGTAGCCGCAGATATTTCCAAGGCGGAGTTGGAAAAAACGGCGCTTGCTCAGCCTGCAATCAGTGAATGGATCCAAGGCAAAGCAATCGTTAAAGTTATTACGGTGCCGGGTAAGTTGGTTAATATAGTCGTTAAGTAAGGGACTCCGGGACTTGTGTGAGGGAAAACAAATCATACAATAAAACAAATATGGTACAACCCAATATAGCATAAACCCGAGGAAGGGACAATTTCTAGTCGGTTTTGACACAGAATTCCTCGTTAAGCTGCAAATGTTAATACTGGATAAGACAATATAAACAAAAAACACATTGCCTTACTGAAGCGATATGTTTTTTGCATTAAGATTAATTAATATTTTTGATGCTCTTTAGTTTTTTATCCCAGTCATGGTATAATAGGATATACACCAGAACAAATGTTCCGGAAATATAGAATAAAGGTTTTTACTACACTCGGTAATAATTCTGCCGTATCTTCAATTGAAGTTAAACTATTAATATTTCTCTGTTATACTATAAGCAGTCCATTGTTAAAATAATCTGTCTTCCACATGGCAGAATTTTTACCGCAAAAGGAGGAGCCAATCTTGTCTATTGCTTTAGCCCCCGATAGTGTTTACAGCTTTTCTGAACAGAACTTAACCAAAACAGCGGTTTACCCGAGATTAAGGTACATGGGGTCAAAATATAAAATAGTCCCATATTTATCTCATATCCTTTATCACTTACCGTTTGAAACAGCGCTTGATGCATTTAGTGGCAGCGGTGTTGTTTCATACGCCTTAAAAGAAATGGGAAAAGAAGTGGTGGCAAACGATTTTCTTACCTTTTCTTCAACCATAAGTAAAGCACTAATTGAAAACAATTGTGAGACCATTTCAAAGAGTGACTTAGAATTACTTCTGTCATCGAATAAAGACGGGCGGGATTTCATCCAACGTACTTTTAAGGATCTATACTTTCCACAGGAAGATCATGTGTTTTTAGATTCAATTTGGTCCCATATGAGTGGATTATCACAATATAAACAAGCGATAACAATTTCGGCACTTTGTTTAGCAGCGGCGCGGAAACAGCCGAGAGGTGTATTTACAATTACTGATGTCCGGTATGATGACGGTCGCCGGACAATGCACACCCCTCTTAAAAGTCTTTTTGTTGAAGCTATCGAGCAATATAACGCCGCTGTGTTCAACAATGGTAAAAACAATCGTGCTTTGTGTTCAAGCATATTTGAAATCAACCCCTCAGGTTTTGATTTAGTATATTTTGATCCGCCATATGCGCCGCCAAAAGATGATGCTGATTACATTAAACGCTATCATTTTTTGGAGGGGCTTTCGGTATATTGGCAAGATCAAAAAATAATGGAGCATACAAAAACCAAGAAACTAGAAAAAAAGTTCACACCATTTGCCTATAAACGCACAATTCGCGAAGCTTTGCGAGAGCTGTTTGACAAATTTAAGCAAAGTACAATAATATTATCCTATAGTTCCAACTCCGTTCCAGATGAAAAGGAGTTATATAGCATTTTGCATGAAGTAAAAAGCAACATAGAAGTATATGCCATACCCCACAAGTATTCCTTTGGTACACAGGTTACAGCAACTAGACGACAAGTTAATGAGTATCTTTTTGTAGGACGGTGATTGAGTGACTTTGCAATATGATCAGTTTATCGAATCTCTAAGTAATCTTCACGATATTACTGCTCGCGAAGATGCCGAAATGCTTCAGGTGGTTAAGAAAACTGTTGTCGAATTGCGAAAAGTTGGGACTATAACACGTAAGTCATTGGCAGTTTTTATTCAAGATAACCCACAGGCTGTTCCAATAATCGCTACATCAGCAGGTTTGGGGCAAGAACAATTGAAAAATCAACTCCGCCGTTTAATGGGTACCACAGGTTGGGTCACTCTAGCTCGTAATAATTCAACCCAATTGATTGAAGTGCTTGACCAAGAATTTGATCTGGTAAATCATTTAACCAAAGACATAAATAAAACGTGGGCTCTTGAGGACGTCTTATTAGAAAGGCATCTTTGGTCTCACAGACCTGGCGCTCAATCGGTCGGTCAAGGTCGTAAAGTTGAAAATGAAGTTGAAGAAATAGCAAAAAAACTGGATCTACCATACACGATGCGTACCCAGTTTGAAGGACGAAGTGGCGAAACAGCACCATGTGATCTAGCCATACCTAACGGATCTGATGCCTTAATTGTCGTAGCAATGAAAGGCTTTAACAGCACCGGCAGTAAGCTTTCCGATGCGGTGAAGGAAATTGAAAAAATGGCTAGGGTTAAATATGCTAAACAGTTTGTTTTTGTCGTTATTGACGGTATTGGCTGGCTTTCCCGCCAAGCGGATTTAAAACGCATTTTTGAGTTATGGCAAAAACGGGAAATTGACGGTTTATATTCATTAAAATATTTGGATCAATTTAGCATTGATTTAAGAGATGCAGCTGTTAGGTTGTCGTTGTTGTCAGTGGAATAATACAATCTCACAGGAAAATTAACCTTATTGATTAATCGTCAGCCAGATTGGGAATGTTTCATATTCCGTGTAATTAGTATTCTCAGCAAGGTTTAAGGCCTTGCAATAATGGTAAAAACTGTAATGCAGCCGGAAAGGCAAGGCTCTGCCGGAGGGCAACCTGAGGGACTGGCTGCGGAACTCAAGAAATGGGAAAGGTAGTCTTAAAAGGGGCTGCTTTTTCATTTCAATCAATGTATACGCTCAAGGATACCGGGGTTGTGTCTGGGACGTTGTATCTTCCGGTTAAAGAAAGACATTCTCGACTGGATTGGAGCACTAACAGGAAAAGTTGAAGAGCCAACCAGGGCGGTCACTTATTACAATATTGCACCGATAAAAAATAAAGAGTGACGGAGGTATTCAGTTATGGAAAAAAGCTTCAAAGTGATTCTCGAATGGGACGAACAAACAAAGGTCTACGTTGTAACAGTGCCAGGACTTCCGGGTTGTGTAACACAGGGCAATAATCGAAAAGAAGCACTTGAACGTATACGGGAGGCGATAGAAGGACATCTTGAGGCTTTAAGCATAATAGGTGAGCCAGTTCCTTGGTAACCGTGCCCGTTCACTCTGGAGAAATATTTAGTCCAATGGTAATCAAGAGTGTTTTAAAACAAGCTAGTCTTGATGTAGATGATCTAATTAAGTTGTTATAGAGAGAAGGAGGCTGTGTGGTCAGGCCTCTTTCTAAATGATATCGCGAAAGGCGTGTGATTACTAGCTGTAAGCATACCCCCCATATGAAATAAGCTCCATATAAATATAAGCTCCATATTAGTAGATAACTGTAAATACGATCGGAAGGGGTCAAGTATTAACCAAAAGGGCCAGGGTGGTTTCAAATCCGCCCGGTCTTTTTTTGCTGGGGGAGTTAGGTACTATTGAATACATCAAGTTATATGGAAATTTGTGAAGAAGACATTTTCTAATTTCACTGCTTTCAATCGACCATGCAGTAGGATACTCAGCACCTTTCAGCTCAACAAAATCTGGGCGAGGTGTGGCCTAATCGGAAAGGGGTCAGGACCATGCTGCGAAAGCATGTTCAGATGATTCGTTGACAGAACGGCATTAGGATTGTCCATGGGAGGACTGCCTTAACTATTGGTAGTTGAATTTTACTGTGTCGTCAATCTTTTTGGCGGTTACCCGGTCAAGGGTATCATAATCATACCCTACTTTTTGGCTGTTGCCATAGGTCGATTCTTTCAATCGATCCCTAAGTAATGTGATCTATTATTCGAAACTGCCAAATTCGACAGGATAAATCAGATCTCGCAGCAGGAAAAAGAAGGAACAAAGCGAAACCAAATGAACCATGGTTACTCAGAGAGAGGGTTTTGCAGCCATCGGATCAGCTGATGTGGATCGCTTGAAATATGGATAAAGCATTGAGTAAATAAAGAACAGGAAGGGAGCTGCCGGGTATGGAACGTAAGCTTCGCTATGTTTGGTGGTTGGTACTTATAGGACTTGTAATTTTTGCTATTTGGAAGCTCTTTCTACCTCATGGTTCCAATGCTTATCTTCAAAAAACAGGTTCAAGCCGAGACATCGTTGTTTATATGGCCGGAGCAGTTGAGAAGCCCGGGCTTGTTCATTTGGCCCCGGATGCCCGCTTAGATGATGCCTTGAAGCAGGTCTGTCCTTTGCCGGAAGCTAACCTGGAGAGTATGAATCCGGCTGAAAAGCTTAAGGATGGGCAAAAAGTTAACGTGCCGTATAAGGTCCTCCCGATTTCCCCGGAGTCCACGGTGGGGGTTAATTCGATGAATGCCGGGGGCGTGGGTACGTCACCAAACATAAATCCAGTAACGGCAGCGAATCCAATAGCCCTGGCAAATGGGAAGATTAATATTAATACCGCCGGAGCAGCCGAACTGGACAAGCTGCCCGGCGTCGGTCCGGTGTTAGCGGAACGCATTATTCAATACCGGACAGAACACGGGCCGTTTGCCCGGGCGGAAGACTTGAAAAATGTTTCGGGTATAGGAGTTATAACCTATGAGAAAATGGCTTCCCAAGTGACGGTTAGCCCATGAAAGATCCCTGGATCGGGCGAGCGGCAGCCCTTTTGATCGGGGGCTTCAGTGGAGCATATTTACCGGAACAGATACGTATCTGTCTTTTGGGGATTCTCGTTTTGCTGGGGGTACGCCTTATCTTGTGGCGTCCGCGTGATTTTTTTGGCCGAGTGTTCCGACCAGAGATTCTTTTGCTGGGAGTCAGTCTCTTGCTTGGCTTTGTGTATGGGGTACTTGCGGATCGTACTCTGCCAGAACCCATCACCTTGGATCATGTGGAGATTGTCGGTCTTTTAAAGGATTGGAATATCGCGGAGGATAAGGCTGAGGGAATAGTTCGCGTCGAAAAAGTAGGAAATGATGTAATAGCGCGGAAGAACACCGGCGAGGCGATGAAAAACGCGGCTGTTGCTTCAGCTGATCCTCAGCAAGAATTAAACGGCCAGACCTATAGGCTGACGGTTTATGCGGATAAGTTTGGTCAGATTCCTGTAGAGTGGAAGCGGGTACAGCCCGGAGACCTTGTAAGTTTCCATGCGCGCTTGGAAAGGCCTCAGTCCGTCGGAACACCCGGTGCATTCGACTTACGTCTTTATTATGGGGTTAGGGGATTAAGTGGCACGCTAAAGGCGCAAGGGGATGCGGTACTGCTTTCTGCGGGGGAGCCAAGTCTAACCTGGAAGATTCGCCAGCAGGTTCGAAGTCGCCTTCAGGCCTGGGATTCTGAGGAAACAGGGGTCTTAGAGGGGATCATCTTCGGAGATTCCAGTCGTATTCCGGATTCAGTTCAAGAACGCTACAAAGTGACCGGCGTACTTCACGTCTTTGCGGCTTCGGGATCCAATGTGGTCTTTGTGCTGGGACTTTCCTGGCTGCTCTTTAGTTTTTTGCCTAAGCCAATGCGGATCAGCGCAACGAGCTTGGTACTTTTACTTTATGCAGCACTTTGTGGGGGAAATGCTCCGATCGTCAGAGCGACTGTTTTGGGTATTGCAGTTCTACTTGGACGGTTAGGGCGGGGGCAAGTAGCTACGCTGCGTTGGTTGTTATTTGCAGCGGTAGGACTATTTATTCAGAATCCTTTAATTATTCAGGATCTTGGTTTTCAACTTTCCTTTGCAGCTGCCTGGGGAATTGTAGTACTCACCCCTCGAATTCTCAAGGTAAAGTTGCTTGAACGTCTCCCCAATTTATTTCGTTTCGCTGTTGCCGGAACATTAGCGGCGCAAGTGGCGACGCTTCCGCTGTTGATCTCGGCTTTTCATCGTTTATCTTTGATCGGCTTTTTGGTGAATGTCTTTATTCTTTTTATTTTAGGCAGTGTGCTCGAAGTGGGGCTCATCGGGGTGATCCTTTCTTTCTCTGGGGGGCTGTCTGCTCCTTTGTTTCAGGTGAGCTTATGGCTTTTAGCCGGGACGAATACGATTTTAAAGATGTTAGCTGAATTACCGTACGCTGATGTCTGGGTGTTAAACCCCGGCCACTTCTTTTGGTTGATTTGGTATGGCGGAATCGGAACCGTCCTGTGGGGAAAAGAACGCGTGCTATTTATGGTTAAGGTGAGGTTTCTTCATCTTGGCCGAGGGTTAAGGACAAGCACTGCGAAGTTGGTAGAACGATGCCCTATGGGAATTCGTCGAGCTGCGCACCGTTTGATCTCGAAAATGTTTAGGAATCCAATATTAAGAAAAAGGGTACTCGTTCGTTGGGGCTGCATACTGCTTATCTTTCTTTGCTTGTGGAGTCCCTGGAATTCACTGAACGATCTGGAAGTGGTCATGATTGATGTGGGTCAAGGGGATGCGATCTTAATCCGGACGCCTCAGCAACATGCTCTCTTGCTGGATGCGGGACCGCGAAGTGAACGGTTCGATGCCGGGGAGCGTATCGTCCTTCCTTATTTATTGCAAAGAAGAATCGGGCATTTGGATGCCTTACTGATTACTCATGAACATCAGGATCATATCGGTGGAGTTCGGTCGGTGCTCGCCAATATTCCAACAGATTGGGTAGGGGTACCTGCTGTAGGTGATCGACTGGAAAATGAAGAATGGCAGGCCGGAATTCCCTTTGAGTTTACCAATCAGCCCGAGAAGCTGAGGATGCTTCAGGCGGAGGACCGGATCGACCTTGATTCAGGGGCCTGGCTGGACGTGTTGGGCCCTCCTCAGGTTCTCGCTGGGACACATTCTGACCAGAACAATAATTCCTTGGTGTTAAAGCTTAACTACTTAGGGCAAAGCGTCTTGCTCACGGCGGATATGGAGCAAGAAGAAATGAAAGAAATATACGAGACGGGTGTAGATATAGAAACTAACATTTTTAAGGAGCCGCATCATGGGAGCCGGTTTTCCTTGGATAGACCTTGGCTGGATGAGATTAATCCCCAAGGTGTATGGATTTCGGTGGGGAAAAATACGTTTGGACATCCCTCGCCCGAAGTACTGCAGTATTGGGAAGAACGTCACATCCCGGTTTATCGGACGGATAAACATGGTACGTTACGGCTTTTGCTCGGAGAACACGGGGCGGAAATTATCCCTGGTCGTTAATATGTTTTTGCGGAATAAGAAATGCTTTAAGGCATACTATAGTTATCAGGTATCACTAAAAAAATATTCCCGGAATGTATGAAAGGTAAAAAATGGGTAACAATAGCAAGGAACATCTCTTTTCTCCTCCTCTTTCTTTTGCCCCTCCACGGATCGTGGAGGGCTTTTTTATGCTGAGAATCAATAATGTATAATGTATTATCTGGCTTTTATTGAAGGTCTCCATTAAAATAAGCAAAGGGGGTGGCAAACATGCGTGAAATTGAACGAATTAAGGAAAGCGTAGCGAGGGGGAAGATTCCGATCGTTTATTTATGGTACGGGGAGGATCGTTTCTTAATTCAAGAGGGGTTGAAAGTCCTTAAGTCGTTCTATTTCATGATAGATCCGTCTGGAAGCGGGATTGAACAAGTTTCTGCAAAGGAGTTGTCTCCGTATATCATAGTTGAGCGGGCCAATACGATGTCCTTTTTTGCCAATCGCCTTGTGGTCGTTGAAGATGTTACCTATTTCCAGGATGGTCAGACGGCTGAGCTGGAGCCGTTGTTGGACTACTTTGCCAACCCCAATCCCACGACGTGTCTTTTGTTTATCGCTGAAAGTGTGCATCGGGGGAGGAAGCTGTATAAGGCTTTAGTTAAAACCGGGGAGATCATGGAATTCTGCGCTCCGAAACGACCTCAGGAATGGCTTGTCTGGGTTCAGTCGGAATTAAAAGCACGGGGAAAATCGATGAATACTCAAGTAACTGCCCAATTTATCGAATGGACGGGGCGCCATACCGGCGTTTTATATCAAGAATTAGATAAGCTCAGCGTATTTGTGGGGGAGCGTCAGAAGATCACCTTGGAAGATATTAAAGCAATAACTCCCCAATCGATTGAAATGAGCATCTTTGATCTTTTAGATGCGGTGGCCGGTCGATCGGCTGCCAAGTCCTTACAAGCCTTGCGTGCGGTGTTGCGTAAAGAACCTGCCTTAAAGGTCTTAGGGATGCTGGTTCGTCAAGTCCGGCTTCTTCTGGGGTGTGACTCTATGCGCAGGCACGGGGGGAATGTTGCCGAGGCCCCTTCAGTATTAGGAATTTCGCCTTATGAAGCGCAAAAAGTCTGGCAACAATCCGCCAGGTTATCAACGAATCAACTATCCAAGGCGTTGTCCGAGTGCTTAAACACAGACCTGGCCTTAAAAACTGGGGGTGGTGATCCTGGGTTATTGTTGGAAATAATGATTATTAAGTTTTGTGAGAAAGTGTCTTAGTACGTTCGCATACGTTTCATCGGGAGGAAGTGTCTCAGCACGTTCGTACACGTTCCATTGCTATTCGCTTGGTGATGCAACTAAAACGCAAACCTCTAGGCTTTCTGCATGTGAACCAATGCGTTTCTTAACGTTTCATCATCTGTACTCATTGACGCAATTCCTCTCTCCGTACTCTCTAAGCTGAGCAACTCCCTCTGGTTTGGGCCCGGGCTTGGAACCGTGATGGGAGTTTTAGGGCGGTTTTGATCTTTGTCGTAACCAAGCCACGTCGTGACCAAGCCATGAATGAAATGAAATTGCAAAGTGAACCGTTTAAGCCAACCCCAGAGAAACGCTCCTTGAAAGCTTTGGTGAACGTGCAATTCATTTGTATTCATCCATTGATGCGATTTCTTTCTCCATGCTCTCTAAGCTAAGAAACTTTCTCTGAAACACAATAAAAGGTAAGCGATAAATTAATTTGTCGCTTACCTTTTTATTAAGCCCGTTATGTTTTACCCAACTTGGGTAAAATGCTTTCTGAATCTACTCGTAAGACGGGATTTCTTGCGAGCTGACATGTTCTTATGAATCAAACCCTTGGAGGCGGCTCTATCCAAAGCACGAGTAGCTTTTTTCAAAGCGAGTGCTGCTGTCTCGGAATCCGTTGTGATTGATTCTTCAAAACGACGAATAGTCGTCCGTAAGTAAGATTTCGCAGCAGCATTTTTAATCATGCGAGCTTTTCCCAACTCAACTCTTTTAATGGCGGATTTAATGTTTGGCACTAATAGTCACCCCCTTTGATGATTGATACTCCTTACTTGTTACACAAACTACATTTTAACATTAGGTTGGTAATATATCAAGGAAAAATTGTGGCAAAATTATTATTAATAAATTTTGTTAGTATTGTGTAAACTAAATCGGTAGTAAAGATACTAAAGAAACATAGTCGAATTAAAACAAAATGATTGGAGGGTACAAATGATGTTAGGAATAATCGTACGGTTTGTTGTTTCGGCTCTGGTTTTACTCTTGGTGAGTTATTTTGTTCCAGGACTTCGGGTGAATGGCATAATCGGAGCTTTTGTCGCTGCAGCGGTGATCGCTGGACTGGGCTATGCTATTGAAAAGGTATTCGGAGACAAAATTTCACGAGCGGGACGGGGCGCGGTTGGATTTATTACGGCCGCTGTGGTAATTTACTTCAGTCAGTTTATTGTTCCTGGTTATATTACTGTTACCATTATTGGCGCTTTACTGGCCTCGTTAGTCATTGGGATTATCGATAGCATTGTTCCAACGACGCTTCGTTAGTTTAGACCAGAAAAAGCAAATACCTATTTAACGAAAAATCTCTTCATAATGTTCTACCTTGGACTTGTCTCTCATAATTCTTCAATAAAGAGGAAGGGGGGACAAGTCCTTTGTTACGGGAAGATTTCTATCGTCAAAAAAAACATTTCCGGATTTGGAGAGTCAGAGAATGGGCGCGAGGATTCCTTCTAGGCTTAGTAAGTATTCTAATTATTTTAGGCTTGGTTTATGCCTTCAGAAGTGGGAGTTCTCGTCAACTAATTGGATTTCTAACCCAACAGTCGTTTCCATTTGAAGCCATATTAATGGAAGGGGCCCCGGGCTTTTCCCAGCCTGAGCGCGCTCGCTTGGATCTAATAAGGAATCAGGGGGCGGCGGTCAGTATGTTTTTATTGACGGGTGTCAATATTGCAGATCCCCGGACATTTTTTCTAGGCTATTTTTCTTCGCCGCCACAAGGTCCAGCGTGGTTAGGGTGGGCTTACAATCCTAATGATCCTGAGTTTGAAGGTCCGATTCTTGAGCCAATTGAACTACAACAACCTGAGGGAAACACGGAGTTTAATCTCCCAATGCCGGTGGCAGGGGCGAAAGAAATTGGCGTGGGAATATATAATACGCACAATAGTGAGTGTTATGCAGGAGATGGAGGGCCGGATCATCGGTTTGGCGAAAATGGAGATGTCGTAACGGTAGGAGAAACACTAAAGAAGATTCTTGGACAAAATGGAATCGGGGCTGTTCACTCGCTGCAAATACATGATGCTGTGGACTATATGAAAGCATATAGCAAATCAATAGTTACAGCAACCCAATTGATTAAAGATTATCCTTCCATGAAACTGTTAATTGACGTTCATAGAAATGGCTTACCTCCTGGGGTTCAATCATCGATCACAATAAAGGGGCAAAGTGTGAGCAGAGTGCTGGTGGTGATAGGAAAGAAGAATCCGCACTGGCAAAAGAATGAAGCTTTAGCAAAGGAACTTATAGCCTTGGGGGAAAAGAAATATCCTGGACTGTTTCTGCCGAACATTAATTATGCAGCAGATGCACGGTATAACCAACATCTTTCTGACGGCGCGTTGCTATTGGAATTTGGAAGCCAATACAATACGTTAGGAGAATCTAATGGCGCAGCTGAAGCCGTGGCGGAGATTTTGGCGGATTATTTAAAGAAAAGCTAAAACTTAAGACACAAGCCCCGAGGAAATAAAATTTGCTTAAAGAGCATGTAAAGTTTGTGCCAAGAATGCGTTCGGTATGATGCTGTACCTGAGATGAAGGTAGGCGTAGTCCCCTTGAGTCTACCTCGATACTATCTCTTATTAATCACATCTTTGAGTGTAAATGCCCCCGAACCACATTTAGGACAACGTTCAGTGCTACAGGGTCGTACTTAACCCTCGTTCGACCCAAGCCCAGAGGAAGTTTCTTAGCTTAGTGAGCACGGAGAGAGGAATCGCGTCAATGAGCGCAGGCGATGAGGCGTTAAGAAACGCATCGGTTCACATGCAGAAAGCCCAGAGGTTTGCGTTTTAGCAGCATCGCCAAGCGAATAGCGATGGAAAGTGGGCGAACGCGCTAAGAAACTTCCTCCTACTTCCTCCTACTTCCTTCCCCTTTAACCGTCTCGTGATAAATGCTATAATTCGGTTGGTAGATTAGGATGATGGGGAGAAGAGGTTTATTCGCATGTCATCAACCAATCGTACGCTTGTGAAAGCAGCTGGTTTTTTAATGCTTGCCCAGTTAGTTTCGCGAATCTTAGGATTTTTTCGCGAAACATTGATTGCTTGTTTTTATAGCCAAAGTAGTGCGACAGATGCTTATAATGCGGCGTTTATTCTTCCGGATTTATTATACTGGTTACTTGTGGGCGGTGTTTTAAGCGCCGCTTTTATTCCGGTTTTTTCCGAATATATAGCTAAAGGGGAGGAGAAAGAGGGCTGGCGAGTAGTCAGCTCGGTTGTGAATTTAATCTTCCTTACGCTAGGATTACTGATATTTATTGGGCTTCTTTTCACTCCCCAATTTTTACGTCTGATGGTTCCGGGGTTTGAGACAATTGGAAATATCGGTTTGACTATCAACTTGACCAGAATTCTCTTGATTCAGCCTTTGTTTATGGCTGTAAGCGGGTTGATCATGGGAGTCTTGAATTCTTACAAAATATTCTGGCCTTCCGCCCTGGGGACAGTTCTTTATAACGTATGTATTATCTTTTTTGGAACGATTCTTGCAAATCCCGCAAAGCCTGAGAGTATTTCTGGGTTTGCGGTAGGGGTCGTTGTGGGGGCATTTGCAAGTTTTGCAGTTCAAATCCCTGCTTTACGGAAGGTGGGGGTGCGTTACTACCCGATTATTGATTGGCACAATCCGGGCGTTCGTCGGATCGGGACCCTCGCCGTGCCTATTATTATCAGTTATTCCTTGAATCAAATTCAGGTGGCGGTCAGTACCAACTTTGGCTCGTTACTGCCTGCAGGGAGTATCACGGCTGTTTGGCAATCTTATCGTCTTTTTCAGTTGCCGGTGGGTATTTTTGCTTTAGCAATTGCCGTAGCCACCTTTCCGACTATGACGGAACAAGCGGCCTTAAAACAATGGGATAAACTCCGGCAAACGATATCCAGTGCTATTCGGATGGTTGTTTTTATTACCCTGCCGATTTCGGTGGGTATGATCGTTTTGCGTTTTCCCCTGATACGTGTTTTATTTCAACATGGGTATTTTACCGCACAAGACACCTTAAACACGGCGATCGCGTTGTTTTATTTTGCACTTGGAATTTCTTCACAGTCCGTGATTCAGATTCTCCCGCGGGCCTTTTATGCCCTTCAGGATACTTGGACACCTGTGATATTAGGAATTATTGCAATGGCTGTTAACATTCTAGCCATGTATTTATTGATTGGTCCGCTTGCTCACGGGGGGTTAGCTTTTGCCACAAGCATTGCTGCTTTCGTAAACATGATTTTGTTATTAGGTATGTTGCGTAGGCGTTTAGGGCAAATGGACGGTCGGGCTATGTTTTGGACAA
Organism: Desulfosporosinus sp. Tol-M2; assembly: GCF_059735615.1. Taxonomy (NCBI): domain Bacteria; kingdom Bacillati; phylum Bacillota; class Clostridia; order Eubacteriales; family Desulfitobacteriaceae; genus Desulfosporosinus; species Desulfosporosinus sp. Tol-M2. Next base: position 9,082 of record NZ_JCAIJG010000157.1, on the reverse strand, counting down.
GTGTTAAATCCTTGGTCGCTTCTCTTTTCATGGCGGGTGCAATCTGGGTGTGGTCTGAATGGCTGACCCTGTTGATTGGCGTTCGCACGCTGGCTTCGTTGACCGTCCTCGCTACGGGGACAACAATTGGAGTTGTGGTATTTGCCGGGATGGCAAAATTATTGAGAATGGGAGAGTTTACGCAGGCAATGGGTTTGGTGAACAGTAAGATTGGAAAGCGATAGGTCAAAATACTAATCCCTCACAAGTACACGAGCGTATGTTCTGTGGATAAGGTGGAGCTGTGGATAATGTGGATAAGTCTGTAGACAAGTTGTAGAAGCTGGTTTACGGTTTTAAGGTAAATAGTTCGTTTTGGAATCACATTATCCACAGAGCCTGTGGATAATGTGGATAACTGAGGAATAAGGCGGTACAAGGCGGTACAATTAGATTTGGTGTGTGGATAACTTTGAGGGCTGAAATATTGGTATAACCGGTACGTGTTCGGTCTTTTCTTGAAAATAACCAAAAATACTCATAAGGAGTTTAATAATGGGGAGGAAATTCTCGCTGGTGATCGAACATTTTTAATAAGGACCATTTTTCTGAAGGGGAAGTATTGACATGAGTGAGGATCGTCAGTCTATAAAGGCCGAAGTGCGCCAAGCGTGTTTATGTCGGCGGACTTCTTTAGGAGAGATAGAAAGAAAAAGAAAAAGCCTAATTATTCAGCAAAAACTTATGGATTTACCGGAGTTCCAACTGGCTCGAACTGTGATGTTATTTCTTAACTTCCGTGAAGAAGTAGAGACTACAGCGCTAGCGGAGGCAACGATAGCAGGTAAGAAAAAGCTGGTATTACCCCGCTGTGCACCGAATGGTACACTCCTTCTAATCAAAGTACGTGATCTGATAAAAGATATTGAACGAGGAGCTTATGGAATTCGCGAACCTAAATTGACTCTTGGAGTAGTGGACCCCTCAGAAATCGATTTAATTATCGTACCCGGTTCCGGGTTTGATCTGCAAGGGAATCGTTTAGGGTATGGGGGCGGCTATTATGACCGCTTGTTTATGCGGTTAAATCCTTTAACACCCAGAGTTGCTCTTGGTTTCGAATGTCAAGTTATTCCTCAAGTACCGGTCGGCGAGCATGATGCTAAAATGACGATGTTAATTACCGAGAATGGGGTATACAATTTTTAAAAGTTAGCAAACTATTTTTCCATAATACGGTTCATAAGGCGCATCGAACACATTTCTCCGCACATGGTGCAGCTGTCCTGATGCTCGGGGGCGGACTCTTGACGATAGCGCTTCGGTTTTTCATGGTCCAAGGCCAGACTAAACATTTTATCCCAATCCAAATCTTGTCTGGCCTGGCTCATCTTCCTGTCCCATTCGGCGGCGCCAGGTATCCCTTTGGCGATATCTCCGGCGTGTGCTGCGATTCTGGCTGCAACTATCCCTTCATGCACGTCGTCCAAAGTAGGCAAACGAAGGTGTTCGGCCGGTGTCACATAGCAGAGAAAATCTGCTCCGGCCGAGGCGGCTAAAGCTCCGCCGATCGCACTGGTGATGTGATCGTAACCGGGAGCAACGTCGGTGACTAACGGCCCCAAAATGTAGAAGGGCGCACCGAAGCAAAGCTTTTTCGCCAACTGGACATTTGACACAACTTCATGCAAGGGAACGTGACCGGGTCCTTCAATCATGACCTGAACATTACGTTGCCAAGCTTTTTGAGTCAATTCTCCCAACACGATTAATTCGGAAATTTGGGCTCCGTCTGTGGCATCGGCAATGCTGCCCGGTCGGCAAGCATCTCCTAAACTTAACGTCACGTCATATTTTGTGCAGATATCCAGGAGATCATCAAAATACTCGTAAAAAGGGTTTTCCCGCCCGGTCAATTCCATCCAGGCATATAGTAAAGACCCGCCCCGGGAAACGATGTTGGTAACTCGGGAGGCCTGGCGGAAATGCCGGGCAGTTTCCCGGTTGATGCCGGCGTGGATGGTAACGAAATCAACACCGTCTCGGGCGTGCTGTTCCACCACGGCTAAGAATTCCTGGGGTGTAATATCTTCCAATTTCTTGCCTAAATAGCCAAGGGCATCATACATAGGAACAGAACCGATCATTGCTGGGGACATGCTAATGAGCTGGTGGCGAAATTCAGCGGTTTTGCCATAGTTGCTTAGATCCATAATTGCTTCCGCTTTCATGTCTAGGGCCATGCGTACTTTGGCAAGCTCATTTTCGAGATTGGCACATTCCGGGGAGATACCTAAATTGACATTAATCTTCGTCTTAAGTCCAAGACCAATGCCCTCCGGACTCAAAGATGTGTGATTTTGGTTAGCGGGGATGACAATGCTGCCCGCCGCCACCCGGAGCCTAATTTCTTCAGCAGGAAGCCCCTCTTTACCGGCGACCGTTTGCATTGCCGCTGTTATTACTCCATTTTTGGCCAGTTTCATTTGGGTACTCATTGAATCACACTCTTTCAAATAAATTTCTTATCTTTGTAGCTTTATAATGCTCTATAAACAATAAGTGAGAACGCGGTAAGCAGTTCTCACTTATACTTCCATAAGTTTAACGATTAGCTTTCCTCCGCTGGTATTAGCCAGATCAGGTTCAAAGGGATCGAGTTTCCTCATCTCAGCCCCGAAGGGCACCCCCAGCAAAAACCGTCTTTAGTTAAGCGTATGCATTACAAACTTGGTTTAATAAGATCTGTGTCCAGTATATAACTAAAAGGGTAGAAGTGTAAATATTGAATGTTTTATAAAATATTTGGATTTTTCTCTTGGGGAAATTGGCTTGCTATGTTGTCAGAATTTCCCAAAGTGACAGGGAAAGTCTGATGTGGTACATTTAAGGCAGAATAGTTGGTCGTAAATAAAAATCAAACAGGATTAGGGTGGAGAGTTATAAAACATCAAGATGTGATTAGCTACACTGCACCCCTTTGACAGTACTGTGCACTCGCCATGCAGTTCCTTCGGGTAAAGGAATTTTATTACTGAGAAATATTCTAGTTCCTAATACTTATAAAGAAAAGAGAACGGATACCGATGCGAACGGGGTACCCGTAACCGTTGGGGGGAACGGGTTTAACCCGTTTTTGTCTGTTGAATACGAGGGGGTCTTCAAAAATTACTAATTCACTGCAGAACTCCGGGAAACAACTTCCAAAGTTGAAGGCGACGGGTATTTTGCTAGCAGGCGGAAAAAGCTCGCGAATGAAAAAAGATAAGGCCTTCCTGGAACTGGAAGGAAGACCCTTAGTGGAGCAGAGTCTAGCTGTTTTGCAAACCGTGTTTACAGAAGTTTTAATTAGCAGCAACAAGCCTGAACTGTATGTAGGCTACGAAGTACAGGTTATTCTAGATGAGATTCCTGGTCGAGGTCCTTTAGAAGGACTTTATCAGGGTTTAAAAGCGGCTACTTATGATGAGGTTTTTTTTGTAGCCTGTGATATGCCGTTTCTAAGTGTTGAGCTTATCCGGTTTTTGGCGACGTGGATTTCGGAGTATGATGTTGTTGTTCCGCAGCTTCAAGATGGCTTCCATCCGTTACATGCCTTTTACCATCGACGTTGTATTCCCATAATCCAAAATAATCTCGAGGCGGGTCACTTCAAGATTATTGATTTTTACCCAACTTGTTCTGTACGGTATGTGAAAGAAAAAGAACTTCAAGCCTTCTCTGATTTGAGCAAAGTCTTTTATAACGTCAACACACCAGACGAATGGTCGGCGATCATTAAGGTTAATCCGAATTGACAAAATGTATTAGGTAGTGAGAAAAAAGAATAATGCAATATATCGCGAATTACCTCTATATAAAGAAAAAGGAATTTAACTGAAAAAAATTAAATATTTTGTCATTGCTCCAAAGCTGGTTTACCTAAAGCAGAAGCTATGGTGACCAGACAAGTGCTTAAAGGCACTCGGGTATTATGGGAAACTGTAATATCTCCTGCTGGAAAGGAGTCTGTCGACAGGTGGATTGAATCCTCCGGTTGTTTACAGACCGCGGGTTTTTTTATTTCAACTGGTTAAGTTTTTTACCAAATTTAATCTTGAAAAGAGGATTTTTATGCTGGATCAATTTCAAAGAAAAATCGAATATCTGAGAATATCAGTGACAGATCGCTGTAATCTACGCTGTATATACTGTATGCCAGTTGAAGGAGTGCAGTGGATGCCGCATGATTCTATTCTTTCCTTTGAAGAAATTCTTCGACTAATGAGGATCAGTACGCAATTAGGGTTTCGTCGCTTTCGTATCACAGGGGGAGAACCCTTAGTACGTAAAGGAATTTTGGACTTTCTGCGGGAGGGCGCCATAATTCCAGGGGTCGAGGACTTCATGATAACTACCAATGGATTGTTACTCCCGAAAATGGCCTTCGATTTAAAAGCAGCAGGCGTTCAGCGAGTGAACATCAGCTTGGATACTATGGACTCAGAGCGTTTTCGAGCTATCACTCGTGTGGGAGAGGTTTCCAGTGTAATTCAGGGAGTCTTTCGCTCGCTTGAGGCTGGCCTAGATCCGGTAAAAATCAATGTCGTGGTCGTCCGGGGGGTTAATACGGACGAGTTGCCGAACTTTTTGAAGTTAGCAAAACAATATCCGCTCCATGTCCGTTTCATCGAACTGATGCCAATTGGCATTAGTTCTAAGCAACGGGCTGATTTTGTTCCAATTCAAGAAATGAAAGAGCTCTTAGGACTAAAAGAGAACATTCTAACTCAGGGGATCTTGGGTGGGGGACCGGCAGAGTATGTTCAACCAAGGGGTTTTAAGGGTAGCATTGGCTTTATTAGCGCCATGAGTCGTCATTTTTGCGATACATGCAATCGTGTACGCTTAACGGCGGATGGAAAATTGCGCCCTTGCTTGCATAGCAAAAATGAAGTGAGTCTGCGTGATGCCCTACGAAATGGAACCTCGGACGAAATTTTAAGGGATCTTTTTGCCCAAGCAGTTTGGCATAAACCCGCAAAGCATCATATGAATGACGAAGCATTGCAAGGTCAACGTGTCATGTCTCAGATTGGAGGGTAAAAAGTGGATTTAACCCATTTTGATGAAGAAGGGCGCGCCCGAATGGTTGATGTCAGCGATAAGGCTGAAACGGCCCGTATGGCAGTTGCTCGAGGGAGAATTACGATGAAAGCAGAGACTTTTGAGCGCATTCGCTCTGGGCTAATCGCCAAAGGCGACGTTTTGGCGGTGGCTCAAGTTGCGGGGATTATGGCGGCAAAGCAGACATCCCAGATAATTCCTATGTGTCATCCGCTCCTGATCACAGGGGCTAAGCTTAGGTTTAACTTAGTGGAACCCGGTGAGGTAAATATTGAAGCGATAGTAAAAGTCAATGGAAAAACCGGGATTGAAATGGAAGCCCTGACGGCGGTCAGTGTTGCAGCGTTAACGATCTACGATATGTGTAAAGCAATAGATAAAACAATGACAATTGGGGATATCTATCTAGTTGAAAAGCAAGGGGGAAAAAGCGGACATTATAGAAGTTCGAAGTTCGAAGTGCATGATTCGTAGTCCGAATTTTGAAAATTGCGTCAGTCCTTGGATAAGTTCTGCTAACATTTACAAAGCTATGTTTCATAAACCAAGTTTTTTTTATTCGATGACCACTGATGAGATGAAAGGGTGAGATTTTATATAATGGGTAAAATAATTGCGGTTTGTACGAGTGAAAAAAAAGGAATGCGCAAAAAGAATGTAGGCGAAGGAATTTTGAAAGTCAACTTTGGTCTGGAAGGAGATGCGCATGGTGGAGATTGGCATCGTATGGTCAGCTTGCTGGCGATGGAAAGTATCAAGAAGATGACGGATAAAGGGTTGGATGTTGGGCCAGGGGACTTTGCGGAGAATCTGACAACGGAAGGACTGGAATTATTCATCCTTCCCGTGGGAACAAAACTTAAGATAGGGGAAACCAGTATCGGAGAAGTCACTCAAATTGGTAAAGAATGCCATACGAAATGTGCAATCTTCTATCAGGCTGGGGACTGTGTCATGCCAAGAGAAGGAATTTTTATCCGGTTGTTGGAAGGCGGAGTGGTCCGAGTCGGGGACAGCATCGAGGTGATAGCTTAATGCTTCGCGTAGGAGTCATCACGGCTAGTGACAAAGGGTCGCGTGGAGAAAGGGAGGATCTCTCCGGGCCAACGCTTATTAAGCTTGTTCAAGACATTGGCGGGGAGGTTGTGGAGTATGTAGTGCTCCCGGATGAGCAAATGTTACTTGCTGAAAAAATGTGCCAATGGGCGGATGAACTTAGTCTGGATTTGATTTTAACGACCGGCGGGACAGGTTTTGCAATGCGTGATGTTACGCCTGAGGCCACCTTATCCGTCTCGGATCGTTTGGTACCCGGCATTGCAGAAGTGATGCGGATGGAAAGCTTAAAGGTGACAAGTAAGGCTATGCTAAGCAGGGCAGTAGCCGTCCTTCGTAAACAAACGCTGATTATTAATATGCCGGGTAGTCCCAAGGCGGCGCGCGAATGTTTTAACGCAATTGCCCCAGCCCTTTCTCATGGAATTCAAATCCTCAAAGGGGAAGCCGGAGAGTGTGCGACAACAGTCAAATGATAGTCACTAATGCTTTAAGAGATTGGTAGCTAATCTACCAATCTCTTTTTGTACTATCAGACCCCCATGCCGCTGCGCGGCACCACTGATGAATGAAAACAGGTTGTTTTCAGGGCAGAAAGTATAAGTTTCGGGTAAGCATAAGTGCAACTAGGCAGCCGCCTTCGCTAAGGCTAGGCGCCAGCCAAGTTTTCTTTATACTAGTCGGGACTTACCTATAATCAGTATTACCGTGCTTGTCACCTCTGTCCATGGTCTTGTGTATAATAGGGTAGACATATGGCTTGGGAGGTGAATTTCGTGAAAGCCATTGCGTTTGTCGATTACGAAAACATTTGGACGGGATTATTAGAGAGGGGTTATGACTTAACGCCGGAACAGTTGGCACGGTTTTTGCAATTTTATACAATACAAAACAATATCGACTTATTGGCCATCTATCTTTACGCCAACTTTGATCGGGAAGAGTTTTTGCGAACACAAACGATGTTTGAGAAAACGAATGTCTTTACGCGTCATGTCTTTGGGAAAAATAATTATGCCAGTACGGGACTTCGCCGTAATGCAGCAGATTTGGAATTAATGCTTGAGGCTCAGGAAATCTTGCTGACACGAGAGTCTACGTTTGACATGTTTTTGTTGCTTACGGGGGACGGTGACTTTCTTTCACTACTCAGAAAAGTCCGGGCTTGGGGGAAAGAAGTAAAAGTGATCGGGGTAGCAGGAAGTATTCATCATGCGCTACACCCTTATTGTAAGGGGGAGGATCTTTTACAGTGGTTCCTTCATGAACAGCCTGAAACAGAGTATTATCCGGAGCGGGATTTGGAACAAGGGATCCGGATCCTGGGAGATCTACAGACTCGCTTGCCCTACGTTGCATCAACTAAGGCGAGAGCTGCTTTAACGGAGCTTCTGGGACGATCTATTATGCAAGTTAAAGAGTTCATTCGGTATACGTTAAAAGAAACTATACTCCTTGAGAAGGAGCACCCCGATCCGAATCTCAAAATTGGTAAAACAAAAATATACCTTCTCAATCTAGAGAATACCTTGGTTTTGGAAGCGTTAGGATCCATGCGTGAAGAAGTTTTTCAGCGTCAAAAATTACTGGATCTTTAATTATGTATAGAAACTCGAAAAGCTGGCAATTATAGTGTTTAGAGGATGTGGAAACACGCTCGGGGGAGGGCCTAGGGTGTAATAATACCTATCGCCTGAAATAGTGAGAAATAACTCGATTGATAGAGTAAATGTAGTATTTATGCTCATATTTCGAGCCTAAAGGGGGTTGCTTTCCAGTGCCCCCTTGCATATTATTATAGATATATTGTTAGCACTCAATGGAGTCGAGTGCTAACAAATATTAAATAAAAACAATAAGGAGGGACTTTTCTTTATGAACATTAAACCTCTCGCAGACCGGGTGATTGTCAAAGCACTCCCAATGGAAGAAAAAACTAAGAGCGGAATCTATATGCCGGATACCGCAAAGGAAAAACCACAAGAAGGCGAAGTAATCGCTGTTGGTCCTGGTAAAATGGAAAAGGGTGAACGTATAGCTTTGGATGTTAAAGTGAATGATCGTGTAATTTATTCCAAATATGCAGGTACCGAAGTTAAGTTTGATGGGGAAGAATACTTAATTCTGAAAGAGGCAGATATCTTAGCTATTTTGGGCTAGTCCAATAATACTTAAATTTAAGGAGTGGAAATACGTTGGCAAAACAAATTATTTTCAATCAAGACGCCCGTCATGCTTTAGAACGCGGTGTTAATGCGCTGTCTGAAGCTGTTCGTGTAACCTTAGGACCTAAAGGCCGTAATGTAGTCCTTGACAAGAAATTCGGATCTCCTATGATCACAAACGATGGAGTAACGATTGCTCGAGACATCGAATTGGAGGATCCATTTGAGAATATGGGAGCACAACTCGTTAAAGAAGTGGCTACCAAAACTAATGATGTGGCGGGAGATGGTACGACAACTGCTACACTTTTAGCACAAGCTATCATTCGCGAAGGGCTTAAGAATGTCGCGGCCGGTGCAAACCCTATGGGCATTAAACGTGGCATTGAGCAAGCAGTGGAGGCTGTAGTTACCGCCATTAAAGCTAATGCCAAACTCGTTGAGACGAGTGAAGCCATTGCTCAAGTTGCCTCAATCTCCGCCAGCGACAAAAATATCGGCGACCTCATTGCGCAGGCAATGGAAAAAGTCGGTAAAGACGGCGTTATCACTGTTGAAGAAGCTAAAGGGATGACGACTGAACTTGAAGTGGTTGAAGGAATGCAATTTGATCGGGGCTATATTTCAGCTTATATGATTACTGATACAGATAAAATGGAAGCAATACTTAATGATCCTTTCATTTTGATTTCCGATAAGAAGATCAGTGCGATTCAAGACGTTCTACCGGTTCTTGAAAAAGTTGTACAAGCAGGTCGTCAATTGCTGATCATTGC
>NZ_JCAIJG010000153.1:13695-31321 GCF_059735615.1 Desulfosporosinus sp. Tol-M2 | reverse complement strand
ATTAAAGTGCGTCAGTAACAACAGTCACGCAATGCGTGCCGTATCTATTATAGGAGATTTTGAGAGGTGGGGCTCCTCCGGCGAGGCGTGGCCCTGTCCGTGCAAGCGTGGTTAAACGGGTACCCTTTGGATGGCTCCTTAATTGGGTCGTATTATTCGGGTATTCGTCGTTTTCTCTGACGCATGGAAACATCTCCATCAATTATCATGGTATACGCTGACGGTATAATCCGATCCAGAATAGAGTCGGCCAGGGCGCTACCTCCCAGTCTTTCATGCCAGCCTTCTGGAACAAACTGAGAGCATATGATAGTAGATGATTGTCCGCATCGAGACTCCATTAGTTCGAGCAAGTCCCTCTGTTCTGTATCAGATGTGGGAATCAGGAGAAATTCATCCAAAATCATCAAGGAATATTTTTGATACTGCTTCATGAGCTGCTGATATTTCCCTTGAACCCGTGCAGCTTCAAATTCGCTGAACAGTTCGGGGAGGCGGATGTATCTCGTTTTGTAACCTGACTGGCAGGCATTAACACCAAGTGCATTAGAAATATATGTTTTGCCACACCCAGTAGCTCCTATAAGGATGGCATTCAGACTCTGACGGATATATTCATTATCGGCCAGGCTTTTTAAAAGGTCACGGTTTAGATGCCGGTCTGTGAGATATTCAATATTTCCAAGAAAAGCGGATGAGTTTGCGAATTTAGCATTCTTAATCAGACGCCGGATGTTGTTGTTATGTCTGGAATCGTACTCTGCATCTGCCAAAAGTGCCAGCCTTTCATGGAAAGATAATGACTGATACTCCATCTCGTTCTCAACCTGCTTTTGATAGGCTTCCGCAAATGCGGGAAGACGCATATTTTTGAGCTTCCTTATTGTCTCATTCTTCATGGCTTCCACCTCCGTAATAAGAAGCACCTCTTACGCAGGCATACTTGTTAGATGCCGATGATGAGGAACGGGATTGGGGAGTTTCATCTCCCTTTTTATCTTGACCGGCTTCCAATATCAATCTAATATTTCTATACCGGGGACTAGGGATCCGGACAAGTGCTATTCTGCATGCGTTTTCCAGACGTTCAGGAGAGTATTGATCTGCCAGTTTTAATAGAGACAGGCATCCCTTATAAGCCTGTTCCTCTACCCGGTATGAATCAAACAGTTTTTGCACAACTTCTTTTGTAAAATCCCCAATACCCAAAGCCCATTTCAGGAAACGTGCGGAATCCCACTCACTGTAAAGCTGGTGGTTTGCCGGCATATGGTCAATAACTGTGGAATACTGTCCACGGCGTCCATAAAGGCGCTTATGGCTGCAAATGCGGGAACCTTTGTAGAATGCTTCAATTATATTTTTGGTGTATCTAACATCTACTTTTTTCTTGACGTACTCGTAGGGAATGGAATAATTCTGGTAATCTATCGCTATATGGTAGTTCAGCTGCACGGTAGCAGTTTTCCATTGCGCGAATTCATACGGATATTGGGGTAAAGGCTGCATAAATGGGAACTCTTCTTCTATAAATACAGAATAACGGCTTCCGTCTCTCTTCTGAAATTTGTTGTGGTTAAAACGATCCAGTTCTTTCCGGATAGATGCATTCATCTCATTGATATCAAAGAACTGACGGTTGCGCAGTTTAGCTATGATATGGGATGTAACCTGCCCCGCCGACCCTTCTACAGCAGCTTTATCTTTGGGTGCCAATACCCTGGCTGGAAGGATGGCTGTCTGATAGTGGTCTGCTAATTCCTGATATGCGCGATTAACGATCGGGTCTTCATGCTTCTTATTGCTGAGTATTCCTGTTTTGAGATTATCTGGGATAATCAGCCTGGTGGAAGTCCCGAAATACTCATACATACTGATATGTACGTTGATCCAGTCTTCCTCTTTCATGGTAAGGCAGGCCTTCGCAAAACAGTACATGCTGAACGGCAATGTGGCAACAAACAGATAAACCTTGCAGCTATTCCCGGTTAGCTTGTCGTAAAGTGGCAAGGGAGTGCCTACCCAATCCACCATCAGCTTATCACCCGGCTTGTGCCGGATATGCATGGTAAGGCGGTGCCGGTTAACGTAGTCCTGATAAAGTTTGCAGAATTGGGAGTACATATACGGAGGCTTTTCCGAACGGCGACAGGTATCAACGTATTCCTCCCACAGGAGCTTTAAGGTCACACCGCTTTTCAAAAGTTCTTTGTCCCTTTATGCGGAGTTGCAAAATTTGCTTTTCTTTGGACATAAAAATGTCCCCCTCTCGTAAGTATTACGGCATTACCGCAATTTCATTGTAATACTTACTTTGGCGGCTCTCGATAGCGGATTCTCCGTTTAAAACCACTGGCTCCCAATCCCGGATTATGTGGCTCTGTATATCGGATTTACTGGCTCAAAACCTTCGGAATATTCACGCAGGGAATGGAGTATAACTGAAAAACCATCTGCACAGTACAGAGTGACGACTAGAGAGGGAAAACAGCCCAAAGCAAATATATCGTCATATATAAAGGTGGCTACAGAAATTATCCCTTCTTCTGCTGAGGAAATTGTTCCGGTTGAAAAGAGGGTGCAAAACGCAATTGCCAGTAAGCACAGATTATACCCTCATGAGGTGTTGATTCTTGATTATTCCCGTGCGTATTATACGGAAGGCAATTCATTTCCAGGTTTCTGGTGGTATCGGTATGGTGTACAGGATGTAGACATATGTCTTCGTTCCCTGTTTGACCGAGGATTTCTGAAAGTCGGTGATTTGCAGAGTGCCGTTGCATTAGAGAATGCAACAGTTCTAAAGGAGGAATTGAAAAAACACGGGCTTAAAGTGAACGGTAAAAAAGACGAGTTGGTGCAACGCCTGATAGCGGAGGTTCCTCAAGATGAACTCAACTCCCGTTTTGCCAAAAGAACATACCAGTTAACCGAACTCGGAAAGCAGACGATTGAAGAAGAAGGTTATGTGCCATATATACACCGGCATGCTCTTGAAGATCTGGATATATGGTCGCTCAACAGAATAATACATGAGCCTCCCTATATGCCTTATCGTGATAAAATATGGGGGTATCTTAACAAACGAAGCATGGGGCATTTCGCAGCTCATAACTTTGGCTTATACAGAAACTGCAGGCATCATATGTCAACTTTTCTGATGGAAGAAAACAAAATTAGGGATGCGTTGGGCATGTTATCTGAAGTTGTGTTCTACGATTTGAGTGGACTAAGCAACAACTACGATCCGCAGTTTCTTGGAATATATGCTCTGAGCTTTTTCCCCTATAAAGACTCTATCGTTACAATGGCGCCTGGAATAACAAGCGCGGTTATCCATTGTCAGAAAGAACTTAATTTGTCGGACGAAGGACTTAAAACAGTAATGTTTGACCGGATGGGCCGATTGAGTGCTCCGTTTCATCTTTTTACCCCTGAAGAATGTGTAGACATAGTTTTAATGGAAAGACGCAAAGATACTGAAGCCTTGACTAAAATGTATGCCAAAGCAAAACGGCGCTTCAAGCAGAAATATCCGAATATTAAGAGCTCGCCTAGCTCCGCTCGGTAGGGGTCAGGTACTTCCCGAATATAAGGGGGTAAGTTGCTGGAGGAGTCGGTCAGTTACTATCAGAGTACAGCTGTCAGATTTATGACGGTCTTCAGAGAGTACGTGAGCAAACTGCTTGATGCTTCCGATAGCAACTCAGATTACGCACCCGTAGCTCCTTATGAATAAAGGCATTTTGGTGCGATCCTGGTCGGCAGTGCTCGCCTCGCTTAAGGGGTCTAACCTACCAAAAGGTTTAAGGTAACATAGGCTGTGAGATTTTACCTAACCTCACAGCTTTATATAACTTCAATCATCATCGGATAAATATTGTTTGTTATCATAGTAATCTTTCATTCCATCAAGTATGCTCTTAATAAAATTGCATACCTCATCTTTTATATGTTCAAGATCAGTTAAAGTCATATCCCTGGCACAGTCCCCAAAGGATTCATCACCATGTGCAAGATTATTTCTCTTTTCTTTAACGGTTTTAAGACAACCGTCATCATCCGAAGCAACATATCTAATTCTATGCTTATCACAAAGTCTTTTTATAACCCTGGCATCAAGATTTCCGCTTATCCCCAATCCATCACGACTTAAAATAATAGGTTGATTAGTAATTACCTGTGTGATAATGGCTTGCACGCAATCTTCATATGCTGTTCGTCCAGCTACGTTTGAATAAACCTTACCAATTTTATGATTAGACCATATTGTTTGGATCTCAGTAATAAGGGTTGCGTAACTACTTGGATTATTTCTTAAGTTCTCATATATTTCCATCATACCGCTCACTATGCAAGCCTCGACTAAATTGTACAACATAAGGAGAAAATTGGATTTCAGTATACGCAAAAATTTTGAGTTATCCAACGTTCGAATTATTTGGCTATTGTGTTCTAGCTCCAACATTATAGAATAATAAAACTCAATTTCTGATTTTCGGTCATCGTAAAGCATCATCGTATTATTCATGTACGGTACCGGCCAATAATTGATCTCTTACATATTCTACTCTCTTCTTTAATTTGCCTTGATTATTGCTGGCATCCGATGTAGTTAGTTCCTCAAAATCTTCTGAATCAATCCACTTTATAGATGATACTTTTAATTCAGGATTTTCACTTAGGGCAAGAGCCACACCGACGGAGATAGCTTCAAATCTAACTCTTGGGGTAGTGGTTGCATTTCCTGTCTTGGCAAATCCAAATGGGAAGTATTCCTCAACAAACTTGCACATTGCTCTAAATTCTGTACGATAAGTGTCTTCATTAAATGTAGTCTGGTTTGAAACTAAAAACGTATCTAAAAAAGGAGCAACTCGGTGGTCAAAAGAAGTGTAGTCATTTACATACGCGAAAAACCGCAAAATTAACTCAAAACGCTCGTGCCGTTTTTCCTGCATTTCCGATACGGGGCATAGCTTTATAAACAACGTATCTTTTGCACAGTTATCAATAAATTTTGTTAGCTTGCCCGGATATGTACCACGACGGAATTCTGAGTCAGTTACTTTTTTGCCGGATCTATTAACACGACTAAAAATATCTTGTCGAAGTTCGTCAGGCGTATTGTTATCCAATACAACAATACGCAAGCTTCTATTGTAAAATCTTCTCCGTTGAGGCTCAGAAAGATCTGCAAAACTAAAACCATTGAGTTCAGTTAACTTGGGGAGATCCTGCAAAAGCAACTGGTGGTTAATAAATGACACTAATGTATTAATTCTTTGGACACCGTCAATGATTTCCATTTTCCCATCTTCGCAGTCTCCAAAAAACATAAATGGAATAGGAAGGCCCAAAAGAACTGATTCAATAAAAGAAGCTCTATTTTTATCCGACCATATAAAGTCTCTTTGATATCCGGGAACGAAAAACTCACCTCTTTTAAATTTTTCTACAATCAATTCAACAGTAAAATCTTTTGTATCATAATCGACACGCCGCTGGAGATCCTTTAGTTGAATTTCAGCCTTGGTTTTTTGTTCCAGAGATATTGTTTTTTTTCTTTTAACCATTCTGTTCAACCTCCTCAACATGTCGAATTATGCTTAAGCCTATGGCATTCCCAAGATTCACAGGTACTGCATTCCCGATGTGGATACCAAGAGCTTTTTTGCTCACTTCTGCATCTGACGGTAAAAAAGCATAGTTACCTGGAAATGATTGCAACATCGCTCCCTCACGTAAAGATAATGCCCTATTCTGTTCAGGATGACCAAATCGACCGTTACCATAACCAAAGAATTGCGTAGTTATCGTTGGCGCTGGTTCATCCCAATTCATCCTTCCATATACTGATGGATATGTATTACCGCTTTTCTTTTTATGGCAAATTAATTGTAGTCTTTCGTCCCAGTCTCTCCATGATCCGCCAGGACGGGATTGTCTTATACGTTCGAGATTAATCTTTGATAAATAAGCTGCACAGTGCAAAGGATCCGTCTCCAAAGACCGGCCTGCCTCAATAGCCGGAAGTTCTCCGATTGCATCTCTAACCGTTAGGTATGTTTCGGAAGTATATTGTGGCTCTATTAATGTAATTGAACCTAATCTTGAAGCAAGGAGCACTAATCTTCTCCTTTTCTGAGGAACACCATAATCAGGACAATAAACGATGCTCCACGACACATTATAGCTCATTTCAACTAATGACCTTTTAAAATCATAAAATACATCCTCAGAAGCCAAGTCAGGAACATTTTCCATTGACACTATTTCTGGCAAAATATCGCGGACTTTATCCGAAAAAGAATAAAGTAATTTCCATTTATCTCCTTTATGTCCATCCTTCCTATACCGCTGAGTATATCTTGAAAATGGCTGACAAGGAGCACATCCAACTAAAGCACGCACTTCTCCCTCTGGATACAAATTTTTAATATTAACAGAGGGATATTGTCCAACATCGGCTTCAATGAACAACGAATCGTTGTTCGATTCATAAGCATATCGACAAGTATCATCAATATCTAATCCTGCTATCACCTGTAACCCTGATTGTATGAGACCATGCGTTAGTCCTCCAATTCCGCAAAACAGATCTACCACAGCGCAAGGCATTATCTCACCTCTTTTGCAGTCAAATGGCGATTTTCTTCAACAAACAGCAAATAGGCATCTATTTCTAATGCCATTGCGATCTTTTCAATATTGTCAAGCGCAATGCTTCTCTTTTCACGCTCAACTGCACTAATATATGTTCGATGTAAACTGGCCTTATCAGCAAATTCTTCTTGTGATAAACCAAACTGTAATCGATATCGTTTTAGATTGCCAGCAAATACATGCAATAAATTCATATAATCACCCAATTAGATTATATGAATTTCAGACAATAAGTCAACAGACAATAAGTCAACAGACAATAAGTCAACAGACAATAAGTCAACAGGCAATAAGATACTGGGCGATGCACATCAATACAGTAGCTATCGCGTGCTTTCTGTCTGGCCCGCTCTACGCATGACGCGATGAAAACAGCTGACGGTTTGTACCGTCAGCTAAAGTTTTGTAACTTTTGCTTTTTTAGTCCTTTTACAATAAATTGGATATTAGTAAGCTGTTCTTCATCCAACGCATGCAAATCTTCGATCAATTCGCGCATCTGCGTTGGATAGAGATTCCCGTCATCAAAAAATTCTTTTGGTGATACACCAAGATATTCACAGATGTAGAAGAACACCGTCATAGACGGTAAGCCCTTCCGATTTTCGATGTTGTTAATATATCCAGGCCCTTGACCGAGGGATAAACTCATGTCCCTTGCCGATACGCCTTTTGCCATTCTTAACTGAGTCAGCCGTCTGTAGAATAAATCATCGCTCACGTTTTATCACCACCTGCATCTGATTATATCCCACATATAAGGTAATTATGTCTGATTAGACCATCAATTCAGGTGGACATGTTCTGTTTAAACGGATATAATTAATAATATGTGCGATCTAATCAGATAAATTGGAAATTTGGATCACAGGAGGCAGATTATGCGTCAGCACAAAAAGCGAAATACAGACAGAAACATACATTATGACAGACTGTATCACAAGATAGCAGAAGCGCATGGTGTGCTGCCGGACGAGGTTCGGAATAAAATACAGGAAACAATTGACGCTGGTTGGAGCAATCCTAATGAGGAAATCAGGCAAAAACAGCGTTACCTTTTTCCAAAAGGGAAACCCACGGTCGAGGAATTCATTGGGACTATTTCAGAGTATATAAAGGCAGGGAATCCCCTTTTATATTTATAATTGATAACGAAAGCGCATATCAAAGCGCCTGGCATTGGGGTGCTCTATAATTTTAAGCGAAAAAACTGGCCGATTATCAATAATGTGAAATTGATGCCCCCTAATATTCCGATCTTGGCGACAACCGCTACGGCTAATTCTCGAGTTGTGGACGATATTTCCGAACAGCTTGGCCTTAATCTTTTGGTTTTGAGAGGAGCATTAGCGCGTGACTCGATTAAGTTACAAGTTATTCAGCTTGCGCATCAAGCAGAAAGATTGGCATGGCTGGCAGAATACCTTTCTGATTTACCAGGTTCAGGTATTATATACTGTTTAACAATAGCCGATTGTCGCCGAGTAGCTCAGTGGCTTAGGATGAAACATTACGATGTTGCAGAGTATACAGGAAAAATTGATAATGCCACAAGGGAAATACTTGAACAGAGACTCTTGCAAAATGAAATAAAAGCATTAGTAGCTACAGTTGCTTTAGGTATGGGTTTTGATAAGCCGGACCTGGGTTTTGTAATTCATTTTCAAAGACCTTCTTCAGTTATAGCTTACTATCAACAGATCGGACGGGCGGGTAGAGCACTAGATACAGCTTATGCTATACTGTTAACGGGTAGTGAAGATGATGAAATAGGGGAATACTTTATTAATTCTGCATTTCCTACTTCTAGTGAAATGGTTCGGGTTGTCAAATTGATTGAAGAATCTGAGCGTGGACTAACGATAAACGAAATACTCAGATACGCCAATTTGAGTAAAGTACGAGTCGAGAAATGTGTCAAGATTTTAGAGATTGACGGAATCGTAGCCAGAAACAAGAGTACCTATTATAGAACGGTTAATCTATGGAAGCCAGATCTCTTGCGCTTTGAAAAGGTTACTAACTTGCGACGCCAGGAAATGGCGATCATGAGTGAATTTACCCTAACTAAACAATGTTTTATGGAGTATATATCCAAGGAACTGGACGACCCATATGCAAATGAATGCTCGCGCTGTGCTAACTGTACGGGTGAAGGTCTGTCAACATCTATTGAGCCTACTATTGTGAGGGAGGCGATTACCTTCTTGCGCAGAGACTTTCTGGAAATTGAACCTAGGAAGCAGTGGCCTTCCGGTGGATTCGGCAATAAAAAGGGACGAATCCCCGAAGATTTACGTAACGAATCTGGGCGTGTCCTTTGTATCTACAGAGACGCGGGATGGGGGCGTCTTGCTGCTCGTAATAAATTTACAGACGGTTACTTTAGTGATGAATTGGTCGATGCAGTTGCAGAGCTTATTAATGCATGGCAGCCTGATCCCTATCCGACTTGGGTTACAGCGATTCCTTCTTTACGGCGCCCCGAGTTAGTCCTCAATTTTGCGCAAAGGCTTGCCCGAAAGCTAGGCATACCTTTTCATTCAGTGTTAGTTAAAATTCGGGAAACCTCTGAGCAAAAAAACATGCAGAACGGTATACAACAGGCGTCCAATATTCTCGGCGCCTTTTCCGTTCAAGGAGAGGTTTTTGCAGACCCGGTTTTTCTCGTCGACGACATGATCGATTCACGTTGGACAATGACCGTATGCGGAAGTTTATTACGCGAGGCGGGATGCGGGCCGGTTTTTCCTTTAGCAATTGCTTCAACATCAGGAGGAGGCGATACTGAATGACAATGAGTTTGTCTATTGACAGCCAAGCAATTCTTTTACTTGCTACTAATGTCGGGTTACATAGAGAAAAAACCATGGATTTAAAACCCCTAAGCCTCTCTGAATGGAACGCTCTGTCTGAAAAACTCGCCCCTTCTTCGTTAAAGTATCCGAGGGCTTTTTTTGAAGCAGATCCAAAAGAGTGGAAAGAGCAACTTGCTTTAAACGAAGCTCAGGTCGAGCGAATGCAAAGGTTACTGGCTCGTGGGGCAAACCTATCGATGGAAATCGAACGTTTATCCAGCTTAGGCGTATGGATAACTACGCGAGCAGAACCCACTTACCCGCAACGTTTAAAGAAAGTACTAAGAAGGAAATCTCCTGTCGTTTTATTTGGTGTTGGAGATCATAAACTTGCCACAGTTGGGGGCGTAGCAATCGTAGGGTCACGTGACATTGATAACGCTGGTGTGGAATTTACTGTTAAACTGGCTCAAAGGTGCGCAGGTGAAGAGATGGTTGTTATTTCTGGCGGAGCGAGAGGGGTAGACTCTATTGCCCAAGATACTGCACTTAATTACGGAGGGCGTGCCCTGGCTATTCTGGCAAATGGGTTAGATAAGATCATCCAGCGTCGTGAAGTGAGAGAAAATATTTTAAATAATAAATTATTGTTACTCTCGCCTTTCCACCCAAATGCAGCTTTTCGAGTCTATAATGCTATGGAACGAAATAAATTTGTTTACGCTCTGTCTGATTATGCAGTTGTGGTTTCAGCTGTAGAAAAAAAAGGAGGAACTTGGGCCGGAGCCACGGAGAACCTTAAAGAAAAATGGGTTCCACTTTTTGTCCGAATTGGAGAATCATGTTCAAGTGGAAATAGTATTTTAGTAAATCAAGGGGCTACACCCATTGATTTAGAAGTGTTGTCTGGCACAAAACCTTTGAGTGATTGGTTCAAACAAAAAACGGACCAAACAATTCAGCATGTAGATTTACGCGGACAATATTTGATTAAGGATGAACAAGAATCAAAGGTCATGGTCAATGAGCAAATTGCTCTGTTTTAAATAATTATTGACTTGAATTATGAACCTGCCTCCCATAATCTAAGCATTCTTAGAGGCATGTTTTGTTGCGTTCAGCGTTTTCAATTCATAGAGTCAGATTACTAATGAAGGAACACATATTATGGGATCTTGCTGGGAATGATTCTCATGATTTTTGTAAGATCTGGTAATCGTGGAAGGAATATCGGACATTTTGGCGAAAAATTAAGGAGCAAGTCTAAGTATGTCCTTTCATCATTAAAGTTTTTTTGAAAGGGGGGAAGAACATGAGATCTATCGCTTTTATTGATACCGAAATTGAACCAAAGAGCAGGAAAATTCTTGATATCGGCAGCGTTAAGGGTGATGGCAGCTCCTTTCACTCCACTTCGGTTGCGGACTTCATTAAATTTCTGCACGGGTCACAATATGTTTGCGGTCATAATATTTTCGATCATGATTTAAAATACATTCAACCTGCTCTTGAGGCCGCTGAGATCAGCGATGCGTATGCGATAGATACGTTGTTTTTTTCTCCCCTTTTGTTTCCAGCAAAACCTTATCATGCGCTGCTCAAGGATGATAAGCTGCAGACAGATGATACCAACAACCCGTTAAACGATGCGATAAAGGCCAGAGACCTTTTCTTTGACGAGGTTTCAGCTTTTCAACAGGCGGGCAATGCCTTAAAACAAATTTTCTATGGTCTGCTCAAAGATCAAAAGGAGTTTGGCACCTTTTTTCGTTTCTTAAAATATGACGAAGACAATGAGGTAGATAATAGCGATCTCGAAAAAGTGATCCGGGATACGTTTCAGTCCAAAATATGCGCGCAGGTAAATCTTCCGGTACTTGTCTCAGAACATCCGATTGAATTAGCTTACTGTTTAGCCTTGATCAATACAAATAGTCTCTATTCCATTACGCCGCCCTGGGTGATCAAAAAATATCCGGCCGTTGAGCGGATTATGTTTTTATTAAGAAACAATCCCTGTTTGAGCGGTTGTGCTTACTGCCATGAGGCTCTGGATGTTCATCAAGGCTTAAAACGCTTCTTCGGCTTTGACGCTTATCGCACCTATGCCGGGGAAGCTTTACAGGAAAAAGCCGTCAAAGCTGCGGTGGCCAATAAATCACTCTTGGCGGTGTTTCCTACGGGTGGCGGGAAGTCAATTACTTTTCAAGTGCCGGCTTTAATGAGCGGCAGCAACTTAAGGGGTTTGACGGTCGTTATTTCCCCGTTGCAATCGTTGATGAAAGACCAGGTGGATAATCTGGAAAAATTGGGGATCACCGATGCAGTAACGATTAATGGCTTGCTCGACCCGATTGAAAGGGCAAAGTCCTTGGAAAGAGTGGAAGACGGTTCGGCTT
Organism: Desulfosporosinus sp. Tol-M2; assembly: GCF_059735615.1. Classification (NCBI taxonomy): domain Bacteria; kingdom Bacillati; phylum Bacillota; class Clostridia; order Eubacteriales; family Desulfitobacteriaceae; genus Desulfosporosinus; species Desulfosporosinus sp. Tol-M2. The sequence goes on along the minus strand of NZ_JCAIJG010000153.1, from coordinate 19,458 downwards.
CCCTTCTTTATATCGCGCCGGAGTCTTTACGTTCAAAGACAATTGAACATTTGCTTTTCGGCCGAAATGTTGTGCGCTTCGTGATCGACGAAGCACACTGCTTTTCGTCCTGGGGACAGGATTTTCGAGTCGATTATTTATATATTGGGGACTTCATCAAATCCCTCCAGGAAAAGAAAAATCTCGCGGAGGGCATCCCGGTTTCTTGTTTTACCGCGACGGCCAAGCAAAAGGTGATTGAGGATATTCGGGATTATTTCAAGGAGAAACTATCGCTTGAGCTTGAGGTTTACAGTTCGAGCGCCTCACGCAGCAATCTGCGCTACAGCGTTTTCGAGAAAGCGGGCGAAGAAGAAAAATACAATACTGTGCGCAATTTGCTGGCCGAAAAAGACTGCCCGGCAATTATTTATGTTTCCCGAACATATAAAGCCTATACATTGGCCCAAAGATTAACGGAAGATGGTTATCCGGCCAAGCCCTATCATGGCCAGATGGAGAAGAAAGAAAAAACGGAAAATCAGGACGCCTTTATCAGGGGCGAGGTCCGTACCATGGTCGCCACCTCCGCTTTCGGGATGGGAGTAGACAAGAAAGACGTGGGGATGGTCATTCACTATGATATTTCCGATTCACTGGAGAATTATGTGCAAGAAGCAGGCCGGGCCGGACGAGATGAAAACATCTCCGCCGATTGTTTTGTGTTGTTTAACGAAGAAGACCTGAATAAGCATTTTATTCTTCTGAACCAGACCAAACTTAGTATCCAGGAAATCCAGCAGGTATGGAAAGCAATTAAAGATCTGACCAGGGTCCGATCCAAAGTATCTCAATCCGCTCTGGAGATTGCCCGCAAGGCCGGTTGGGACGATAGCATCAGGGAAATCGAAACAAGGGTGAAGACAGCCATCGCTGCCTTAGAAGAAGCCGGTTATCTGAAGCGGGGCCAAAATATGCCCAGATTATATGCTAACAGTATTCTCTCCCAAAATGCGCAGGAAGCCATCGCTAAGATCAACGCCTCGCCCAGATTCGATGAGAAGCAAAGAGTACAAGCAGTCCGCATCATTAAGAAACTTCTTTCCAGTAGAAGCAGAATACACGCAGGATTTGAACAGGCGGAAGCGAGAATTGATTATATCTCCGACCACTTGGGAATTGAAAAAAAGGAAGTAATAGAAGTTATCAATCTGCTCATTGAAGAAAAGATTTTAGCTCACACCAAAGATTTAACGGCCTATATCAAGAGAAAAGAGCAGAAAAACCGTTCCCTGAGCGTTCTGAAATCGTTTTGGCAAATCGAGAAATTTCTGCTTACCGTTTTAGAAGACGGGGAAAAAATATACCATCTCAAAGAGCTTAACGAAAAAGCCGAAGAAGATGGCTGTCCAGACGTTACCCCGCATAAGATCCTAACCATCCTTAATTTCTGGGCGATTACACACTGGATAAAAAAACAAACCGCAGTTCATTCCAGGAACCATATTGCTATGCTTTGCCTCCAGAAAAAGGAGGTACTTGAAGCTAAGTTTAGTAAACGTCATGAAATAGCCCAATTTATTCTGGAGTATCTGTATGATCTAAGTAATAAAAACCCAGTGGAAGAGGAAACCAATAAAGAAGAAGCGTTAGTTGAGTTTTCGGTCTTCGAATTAAAAGAGGCATATGAACGAAGATATCTGCTTATTAACGCCAAAGCCGGTTCAGAGGATATTGAGGATGCGCTCTTTTACTTAGCCAGAATTGAAGCGTTAAAAATTGAGGGCGGTTTTTTTGTTCTGTATAATGCTTTGACGATCGAACGTTTGGAGAAGGACAATAGAAAGCGTTATAAAGCGGAGGATTACCAGACCCTCGAGCAGTTTTACCAAAACAAAGTTCAGCAAATCCATATTGTCGGCGAATACGCCCGGAAAATGATCAGTGATTACAAAGCGGCGCTCCAATTTGTGGAAGATTATTTTCGCCTCAATTACACTTTCTTCATCCAAAAATATTTTAAGGGCAGCAGAGAAAATGAAATTACGAAAAATATTACACCTGCTAAGTTCCAACAACTTTTCGGTGAATTATCACCAACCCAGTTAAAAATTATTAACGATAAAGAATCAAAATATATTGTTGTGGCAGCCGGTCCCGGGAGCGGCAAGACACGAATTTTGGTGCACAAGCTGGCCTCATTGCTGTTAATGGAAGATGTCAAGCATGAACAATTGCTGATGTTGACTTTCTCAAGGGCGGCAGCTACGGAATTCAAGAAGCGTTTGCTGAAACTGATTGGCAACGCGGCTAATTTCATAGAGATCAAAACCTTCCATGCTTACTGCTTTGATTTATTGGGAAGGGTGGGAACTCTGGAAAAGTCGGCAGAAATTGTGCAACAAACGATCGAGAAAATCAAAAGCGGCGAAGTTGATCAAGGCCGAGTAACGAAAACGGTGTTGGTCATCGATGAAGCGCAGGACATGGATGCTGACGAGTTTGCGTTGATCAACGCTTTAATGGCACTAAACGAGGAAATGCGCGTCATTGCCGTAGGCGATGATGATCAGAATATTTTTAAATTCCGAGGCGCCAGTTCGGAATACATGGTGAACCTGATTGAACAAAAAGCTGCCATGTTTTATGAACTGGTTGATAACTACAGGAGTAAACGCAACCTTGTCGATTTTACCAATCAGTTCGCCAATAAAATTCCGCATCGATTAAAGGATACGCCCATTATGGCCGTCCAGCGGGACAACGGAAAAATTAAGCTGGTTCAATATCGGAGTGCTAACCTTATCACCCCCTTGGTAAAGGATCTCCTCTCAGAGGGGCTGACCGGAACGACGTGTGTTTTAACCAAAACAAATGAAGAAACTTTACAGATTACCGGCTTGCTGGTGAAGAAGGGGCTGCCGGCCAAACTGATCCAGTCAAATGAGGGATTCAGTTTGTATAACCTTCTGGAAGTTCGCTTTTTTCTCAGCCGGCTCAATTTGGCGGAAGACGTTTATGTAATTAACGAGGATGTCTGGGAGACTGCCAAACGGGAATTAAAAGAAAGCTTTGGCCGCAGCTCAAACCGTGAGATCTGCGGCAACCTGATCCAAGATTTTGAGGCGACTAATCCGAAAAGTAAATACAAATCGGATTTGGAAGTTTTTATCCGCGAATCGAAACTGGAAGATTTCCTGGGCGGAAACAGCGAAACAATCTTTGTTTCAACGATTCATAAGGCGAAAGGACGCGAGTTTGATAATGTGTTTCTGATGCTCAATCACTTTAGCCTTAGATCGGAGGAAACTATCCGGGAGCTGTATGTGGCCATGACCAGGGCGAAACGTAACTTGACCATCCACTATAACGGCAATTATTTGCAATTTATTAAGACGGAAGGTCTGGAACGGATTTACGATGCGGAAGATTACTTGCCGCCCCGTCAATTAGCGATGCATTTAACCTATAAAGACGTCTGGCTGGACTTTTTTTCATCCGTTCAACATCTGGTTGCGCAACTGAAGAGCGGGGATGAACTGACCATTGACAGGGATTGTTGCCGTAATGCAAAAGGACAAGCGGTACTAAGATTCTCCAAACAATTGATTAAACAAATAGAAGATAGAAAGCAAAAAAACAATGTCCCAATAACAGCGAAAATCAGATTTATCGTCTACTGGCGGAAAGAAGACGCAGAACACGAAATCAGAATTGTCTTACCCGAACTTTGTTTTGAAAGAATAGGTGCACTATAGCGTACTTTAAAAAAGCGGCGAATTAAATGAGCACACGCTATGCATTTGTACTGTTATTATATAGCTCATCGGGGCAGATATCCTCGCCGGATGCCCATTCTAAAGTAATATCGCTCACTTTAACAGTATTAAACATGTGCTTATTTTCAATTTGCGATAAAACGGCTCTTCAATTAGCTTTGACATATCATAAATCTTTGTCTCTCCGTTATCAAAAAGCACTTGTAATCTGAAGTCGTTCAATGGCTTGACTTCTTTTGGTCTTGGTAACATATTCTAATCACTCCAAACCCTTAATTGTAAAATACTCACCGGTCTCCTGAACGGACTTCCATAGTGCCTCAAGTTCTTCCTGATGTATTGTTGCCCAAGCAGCAATATTCGGACAATATGAACCTTGAGCGGATTAAGAATCCCACTGAAGAAGACTTCTCAAGGCTGGAGAAGTATAGAAAGGCCTTGACGATGTTGAAACAAACGATATAAAGACACGGACATTTTCTAAGCGGGATATCTAAGCAAGCCTGTCCCTCCGTCTGAAACTGGGATGGAAGATCAGAAGGTTGTTGATAGCATTAATCAAGTTTGTGTGGTAAAATTTAACTATAAGTATATTACAGATGAAGAAGGCGATAATGGTGTTTGAGCAAACTAATCAAGTCTCTCAATTGGAGGACATTATGGTTAGTAACAATCTATTTAATAAATTCGGCTTGAGTAAAATAGGGGTATTTGGATCTACTGCTAGGGGAGAGTTATCGAATGACATTGATATCCTCATCGAAGATAACGTTGATTATCGGTTGCTTTCAGAACTAAGAAATGAGCTGCAATTGTTTACTAATAAACGTATCGATATTGTTATAGCTAAGTATGCCAATCCAATAGTACTCCATCGAGCAAAAAAGGAGATCATATATGTTACCATGCATTAGGAACGACCTCATGTATCTTCTCAACCTACTGGAATGTATTGAGAAAATCTTACTATATTCCAAGGATTGTTCAAACGCAGAAGCATTCTATGAATATAACGATCAGATGAATTTTAACGCTACACTCAATCTATTTGCTAACATAGGCGAGAATATTGGGAAAATCAGTGATGAACTTAAGTTGATCTATACCGATGTTGGTTGGTCGGAGATTAAAGGTTTTAGGAATAGAGTTGTTCATGACTACATAAATATCGATACTTTTATGGTATTTGATATTATCAAAAACAATTTGATTCTACTAAAAAGAAAGCTAATGGAAATAGTTACAACAGAACTTGATAAAGGTAATCTTGATAAAGAGGAGTATGAGGTAGCTAAGCAGAGTTTCTATTATAGGCATATCAAGTTTGAATAATGATGAGAGCCGTGTGTGTATAGAGCAAAGCCCCGTAATCCTGTCAGGGATCGTGAGGCTTTTTCTCGGTGGGATAAGCTTATTGTCGGCAGCTTTGCTGCGCTATGGCCTACATGATGAACTTGATTTTTCGGAATTTTGGATTGAATTTATGAATCTGGATGCTTCTCTTTTTCAACTGCATGCGAAAAAATAGAGTGCAGCCATGTATTAATGACACAAATGTTTCAAACTTTTGCCATAATTTTGACATACATCCTTACTATAATTCAGCCATGGACATCAATTGAAAAAAGGAGTGTATGGACAAATGAAGAGATTTAAAACTTATATCGCAGCCGTCACAGTAGCAGGTTTATTAGGGGTAACTGGAACTGCCTTCGCCGCGGTAACAGGTCAGACACCGGCTGAAATCACAGCAAAATTAACTGGGAAAACTATAGAACAAGTCACTGCCGAGAGAGCAACAGGAAAAACCTATGGAACAATAGCGAAAGAAGTCGGCAAGTTAGATGAGTTTAAAGCTGCGACCCTGGAGCAAAAGAAATTAATCCTTGACCAAAGAGTCGCCGAGGGTAAACTTAATCAAGAACAAGCAGATGCTATTTACAATCGCTTAGCGGCTAATCAAGCGGCTTGTGATGGAACGGGAAGCACTGCCCTGGGAAAGAGA